>NZ_JBNKWF010000004.1:120031-167558 GCF_050299635.1 Altererythrobacter sp. | reverse complement strand
CTCTTCCGATCTTACGCCGACGCGGACGACCTCGTCATGGTCGGCGTTCTCAAGGGCGCATTCGTCTTCCTCGCGGACCTGTCCCGCAAGCTCACGATCCCTCGCACGATCGAATTCATCGCCGACGCCAGCGAAGGCCTGCGCGCCGACCGCATCTTCTTCATGGAGATGAACACCCGCCTTCAGGTCGAGCACCCGGTGACCGAGGAGATCACCGGGGTCGACCTGGTCGAATGGCAGCTGCGCGTCGCCAGCGGCGAGCCGATCCCGCTCAAACAGGAAGATCTGTCGATCAACGGCTGGGCCATAGAAGCGCGGCTCTATGCCGAGGACCCGGCCAAGGGCTTTTTGCCTAGTATCGGCAAGCTCGATTCGCTCGACCTCTACGACGATAGCGCGCGGATCGAGACCGGGGTGGTTGAAGGCAGCGAAGTATCGCCTTTTTATGATCCAATGATTGCCAAGGTCATTGTCCACGCGGAGAGCCGGGCGGAAGCGATCAACCTGCTTGGCTCGCAGCTGGAAATTGCGCGCGTTTGGCCTGTAAAGACGAACAAAGGCTTCTTGGTCCGGTTGCTCAAGAATGAGAGCGTCCGCGCCGCCGACCTGGACACAGGCTTGATCGAGCGAAACTTCGATGCGCTGACCACCCGTCCGCAACTATCTGATCGCACGTTAAGCGACGCCTCGTCCTGGCTCCTGAGAGAGTCGAGCGACTACGACCAGCGCGTCTCCGGCCTATCAGGCTTCCGCCTCAACAGCCCACAGCGCTCGCTTCAGCGGCTCAATGTCGATGGAGAGACTGTTGCACTCGACTTCGATCCTACTCCGCTCGGTGGGCGGTTCGAGCACGGGTTCATGGACGTCATGCACCACGGTTCGCAGTTTGTGCAGGTAGAAGGCGATATCTACGAAATCAGCTGGCCGCGCGCCTCCGGCACCGGCCACCACCACGCCCACGACGGAGACATCATCGCCCCCATGCCAGGCAAGGTGATTGCGGTCGATGTTGCCAATGGCGAGGAGGTCAAGGCCGGGCAGCGGCTGATGGTGCTCGAGGCGATGAAGATGGAGCATGCGCTCGCCGCGCCCTTTGACGGGACGGTGCGCGAGCTCACCGCCCAACCCGGTGCGCAGGTCCAGGTTGAAACATTACTGGCGGTGGTCGAACCCAACGAGGAATAGGGTTAGCCCCAAACATCCGTTCGGGCTGAGCTTGTCGAAGCCCTGTTTTTCCTGTTCAAAGGGAAGTGCGCCCCTTCGACAGGCTCAGGGCGAACGGGGAAGGATGGGCAAATGAAAATCTTCATCACCGGCGCATCGGGGTTTGTCGGCGGCGCGGCGGCGCGACACCTCGCGGCCAAGGGGCACGAGATTATCGCCATGTCACGCTCCGAAAACTCGGACGCCAAGATCCGCGCGTTGGGCGGCACGCCGGTCCGTTGCGATCTTGAGAATGTTTCCGCCGAACACATGGCAGGGGCCGACGCGGTCATCCACTCGGCTGCCTTTGTCGAGGCATGGGGGCCGAAGGACGCCTGGCACCGCTTCAATGTGCTGGGCACGCAGCACATGCTCGATGCGGCGCGTGCGGCAAGCGTGAAGCGCTTCATCCATATCGGGACCGAGGCAGCAATCGTGTACGGACAGGATGTTCGGCATGCCGATGAGAGCTATCCGCTCGCGCCCGATTCCCCCTTCCCCTATTGCGCAACCAAGGCGCAGGCCGAAATGAAGGTAGTGAGGGCCAATGGCCCCGGTTTCGAGACCATCGTGCTGCGCCCCCGCTTCATCTGGGGGCCGGGCGACCAGACCCTGCTGCCCGCGATCGAGGCCATGGTGAAAGCCGGCAAATGGGCATGGATCGAACATGGGAAGGCCCTGACGTCCACCACCCATATCGACAATCTGGTCCACGCCATCGAACTCGCGCTCGATCACGGTACGCCGGGTGAAGCCTATTTCATTCTCGACGACGGTGAGGTGAGCATGAAGGACATGATCGCTGGAATTGCCGCCTCGAAGGGGCTGGAACTGCCCGACAAGTCGATCCCTTCGTGGGTGGCAGGCACAATCGCCGCTGTGAGCGAGCCCGTCTGGCGCATCCTGAACCTCAAGGGCAAGCCGCCCCTGACCCGGCACGAGGCCATGGTGCTGGCGCGCGACTGCACGCTCAGGGGCGACAAGGCGTGCGCCGGGCTGGCCTATGCTCCAATCGTCACCCGCGAACAGGGCCTCAGGCAGCTGAAGGCCTGAATGGGTCCACGCAGCCTAAAGAACTTCGTGCATGGCGAGATACTTCCTCGCATCGCGCGGACGGCGAAACAGCACGCCGCGTTCGCTGTATAGCACCAGCAACAGGCCCAGCAGGCTGCAAATCAGCAGCGCCAGTGCAAGCGGCAGGGCACTGCCGTTATAGGCCTGTCCGATCAGTATCCCCAGCCCGGCGCCGGTCCCCATGCGGATGAACGCCTGGACCGAGGACGCGGCGCCCGCAGTATCGTAAAACGGCTGCATCGCAATCGAACCGAAGTTGGAACCGATGAAGCCCAGCAGGCACAGGTTCGCCGACATCAGCGGAATGAACCATGCGAGGGAATCGGGGTGGTCGATCGCGGCATAGACCTGCACCGCCGACACCGCGATGAAGGTCACCAGTGCCGTATGCGACACGCGGCGCGCGCCGAAACGTTCGACGATGCGCGAATTGGCAAAGCTGGATATTGCCAGAGTCGAAGCTGTTACGCCGAAGATCAGCGCGAAATATCTTTCCGCCCCGAAATGCTCGCCGATCAGCTGCTGCGCCGAATTGATATAGCCGAACAAGGCCCCGAAGGTGATTGCGCTGCCCAGCACGTAACCGATTGCCACACGGGTTCGCAGCGTCAGCGGCAGATTGCGCGCGATTGTCCGCACATCGATCGGCTGGCGATCCTGCGGTGCCAATGTCTCTGGCAGGCGAACCCAGGTCCAGGCACACACCAGCGATGCCAGGATCGCCATGACCACGAAGATCCAGCGCCAGCTTGCAAACAGCATCACCGCCTGCCCAACGCCGGGTGCAAGCACCGGCACGACCATGAAAACGATGAAGATCAGCGACATCAGCCGCGCCATCGCGTCTCCTTCAAAACGGTCTCGGATGATGGCGGCGGGCAGCACCGCCAGCCCGGCAGTGCCAAATCCCTGCGCCATGCGAAAGGCAATCAGCATCTCGAAACTTGTCGCCCATGCACACAGCAGCGAGGCGAGCGCATAGATCGCGAAAGTCAGCACCAGAATGGGGCGGCGGCCAAAGCGATCCGCCAGCAATCCGGGAATGAGGCAACCGAGTCCGCTGGAAATCATGTAGCTGCCAATCACGAACTGGCGCTGGTTCTGGTCCAGAACATTCAGCGATGCCGCAATATCGTCCAGCGCGGGCAACATCGAATCGATCGCGAGCGCGTTGAGCGACATGATCGCCGCCATCAGAGTGACGAATTCGCGCTGTCCGATGACCCGGTTGTCACCGGCCGAGGATGTCACTGTTATCGCCATGCGCCGTCCATGCCCAACTCGCCAATGACTGGAAAGCGAAAATTGCTTGCCCGGCATAGCTTGCAAGCCCGTTGCTGCTTCACGGCCCACAATCGCCTACACAGCTGGCATGACGCAGGCTGAAACCGATTCTGGCGAGGCCGGGGAAGGCGAAGAGGAGGCCGGCACCGGCCTGCGCAAGATTATCCATGTCGACATGGATGCGTTCTACGCGTCCGTCGAACAGCGCGACAATCCCGAGCTGCGCGGAAAGCCGATTGCGGTGGGCGGATCGGGCGAGCGCGGCGTGGTCGCCGCAGCGAGTTACGAAGCGCGCAAGTTCGGCGTGCGCAGCGCCATGCCTTCGGTCACCGCCAGGCGACTGTGCCCCGACCTGATCTTCGTGCGGCACCGTTTCGATGCCTACAAGGAAGCCTCGCGGCAGATCCGCAGGATCTTCGAACACTACACGCCGCATGTCGAACCGCTGAGCCTCGACGAGGCCTATCTCGACGTGACGGACGATCTGCTGGGGATCGGCTCCGCCACCCGCATCGCCGAACTGATCCGGCAGGAGATCAAGGCCAAGACGCAGCTCACCGCCAGTGCGGGCGTGTCCTACAACAAGTTCCTCGCCAAGATCGCCAGCGACCAGAACAAGCCTGACGGAATGTGCGTGATCCGGCCCGGCCAGGGCGCGCAATTCGTCGCGGGGCTGCCCGTACGACGTTTCCACGGCGTGGGGCCCAAGGGCGCGGAGAAGATGGCGAAGCTGGGAATCGAAACCGGGGCGGACCTCGCCGCCAAGGATATTGACTTTCTGCGTCAGAATTTCGGCAGTTTCGCCGATTATCTCTATCGCGCCGCGCGCGGGATCGATTTGAGGCCGGTGCGCGCGCATCGCATTCGCAAGTCTGTCGGCGGCGAGCGGACGTTCAACGAAGATATCTCGTCAGGCCCGGCGCTGCGCGAAACGCTGCGCGATATCATCGATATCGTTTGGGAAAGCATCGAGCGCACCAAATCCAGGGGCCGCACGGTGACGCTGAAGATGAAGTTCACCGATTTCCAGCTCATCACCCGATCCCGCTCGGTGCCACAGGCGGTATCCGGCAAGGAGGAATTCTCGCAGCTTGCGCATCATCTCCTGGAAGAAACTTTGCCGCTACCCATGCCGATCCGGCTGATGGGGCTGACGCTTTCAAACCTGGAACGCGACGAGGATGCGGAACCCAAGCGGGAGGATGCGCAGCTCTCCCTTCTTTAGCTTCCGTCCTTGCCAATTTGCGCCTGCCACCTCTCAAGCCGAGTCCGGCTGAGGGAGCCAATCGGCCGGGGCAGCGAGGCGGGCTCAAACACCCGCGCCTCCACCACTTCGCGCATGTCCGGGCGCAGTTCTCCCTGCAACCGCGCGGAGACAAGATAGGCGGTGTGCCGCGATCCCGAAATCACTTCCTCGAAACTCTCGAACAGCTCGACCTGCTCGATCAGGCAGCCGACTTCCTCGCGCATTTCGCGATGGGCCGCATCCTGCGGCTCCTCGCCCCGCTTGATCCCTCCGCCTGGCAGGGCCCAATGGCCGGAACCATAGCTGTGCCGGACCAGTAGAACCCGCCCCTGCGCATCGCTCGCAATCACCGTCACACCGGATATCGGGACCTTGCGCAGAAGACGCCATTTGTGCCGCACGCGGTGCGCTATCTTCAGCGCGAGCCGGTGCAGCGGAGGCGGGATCAGGCGAAACACGTGACCGGCTGCGTCGCCGCCACCAGCAGCCGGGCGACAGGCAGGTCGTGCTCTCCGCGCATTGCCGCTTCGAACACTGCGCGCTTTTCCGCAGAGCCGCCCAGCGTGAACAGCACCGCTCCGCTGTTGAGAAGCGAAGGGATCGTAAGCGTAATGCGGTCGAACGGAGCCTCTGGCGGCAGCGGATCGGGTGTAAGCCGCCGGATCGCCTGCCCATCATGCACCTGCGGATCGGTGTTAGGGAACAGCGAAGCGATATGCCCGTCCGCGCCCATGCCCAACCACGCCAGCGCAAAGCGCGGCACCTGCTCCATCTCGCTCAGCGTCACGACTTCCGCGCCCGCAGGTTCGAACAGAGCGCGGATCTTGCCAGTGTTGGAGGCGGGGTGATCCTCCGCCACAATCCGGTCATCGCCCGGCCACACCAGCAGGCGGGAAAAGTCGAGATCGCGTGCGACCAGCTCCTGGAAGACCGGAAACGGCGTCGATCCGCCCGGCACGGTGATCGCGACCGGGCCTTCGCCCGCAGCCAGCTCGGCACCGATGCGCTGCTCCAGCCAGTCGGCGACTTCGCCGATCCCGGCTCCTTCGATGATTGTGACCTCTGCCATGCAAGCACTCTAGCAAAAGGGCCGCTTCCGAACAGTGCGGAAACGGCCCCGATCAAAGGAATAGCTATGCGCTGCCCGCTACTTGCCTATTTGAGCGTCTGCGAAAGGAACCAGACGCGTTCTTCCGCCTGATCGGTCCAGTCGTCGAGCATCCCGTCCGTGGCATTGTCATTCGCATTGCCCGCCAGTTCCTTCAGCCCCTTGAGCCGCGCGACCAGCGCCGCATTGTCGTCGCGCAGTTCCGCAACCATCGCTTCCGCGCTCAGCAAGGTATCGTCCTGATCCCTGACTTGAGTGTGCCGGACGACCGAGCCGATCGACGTCAGCGTATCTTCGCCATTTTTGCGCACGCGTTCACCGATCGCATCGACCTGACCCAGAATTGCACCCGCCTGCTCGTCGAACATCAGATGCAGGTCGCGAAAGCGCGGTCCCGCCACATGCCAGTGGAAGTTCTTGGTCTTGAAATAGAGCGCCAGATGATCGGCCAGCAGAGCGTTGAGCTCGCTTGCCAGTGCCTTCTTCGCATTGTCTCCATGGGTAGCCATCGAAAATCCTTCACCTTCCTGAATTTGCGTTGTTGGCCATCTCCATAACGCATCGGGAACACTAAGGCTTTCGATCATTTTCGGTATCAATAATCGATTTCATCGATTGACTACAGGATGCCGCGCGCGCCGAGCATGATCGCCACGGCCAGCACCAGCATGACGCCGCCGAGCATCAGGCGGATGCTACGCAAACGCAGGACATGCTCCAACCTCTCGCCCATGCTCCAGCCGAAATAGAGCGCGGCCGCGCCGCCGATCGCCCCGCCCAACCCGGCCATGGGCGCAAGCGCGGTCGCCGCAGCGAAGGCAAAGATCGCGAAACGGGCGGCATCGCCGATCTGCCGGGTCAAGAGGACGAGAGAAAACGCGCCGAGCGAGCGGGTCGGTTCGCTCGGGATCTTCATCCGGACTGGCCAGAACAACTCCACCGCCGCCACCAACAGGGCGAAGCCGATCAGCATTGACTGCGCCGCACCGGGCAGAAGCGCGGCGATGGTCGCTCCGGCCCAGGCCATTGCTCCTGCCGAGATCGCACAGGAAAGAAGCACCGCAGCCAGCAAGCCGCGGCTTTGCCCTGACACTGCGGAAAATCGCGCTACCAGCAACTGGTCATGCCCGCCCAACGAAGCGAGAAACACAGCCACCAGCGGGAAGAGAAACGAGTCCATGCGCCGCCGAGGTTAGCCTGCGCGTGCGACCAGCGCCATGCTGTAGCGCCGACTGATCCACGACGCGCGTTCAATCAACTGGCCGCTGGCGCGGGTGAGGCCGGTTCAAACAGTGCAGCGATTGTGAAGCGAAAGATCTGGAGCGGGTGAAGGGAATCGAACCCTCGTCGTCAGCTTGGGAAGCTGCTGCTCTACCATTGAGCTACACCCGCAAACGGCTGCGTGCCCAGCCGCCTGAACGCCGCCTTTGCCGCGCGTGCACGTTCCGGTCAATGGCGTTTTCATTCAGGCCCAGTTGGAGAAGACTCGTCCCGCCTGCGAATTGCCCAAAAACGCCCTTTCGCAGGCGCTTACCGCAATACATTGATGGCTTTCGCAAGAGTTCCGCCCGGTCGGCATGAATTTCTCATCATGTCGTTCCCGGGGCAATTGCCGTTACGGCATCCACACTCTTCGAAGTTTGTCCTAGTTCTCTCGTAGTTGTCGGCAAACCGCATGTTCCACTGGCTGATGCTCCAGCCTTGCCAATTACCGAAAAATTCGATCTAATCAGTCTACAAAATAGAGGGGAACGCGCCCCAACGACGGGCGCAATAGGGAGAGGACATTTCAATGAAAAAGCCCGAATTGTATCTCGGAACGGCGCTGGCTGCGCTGGTCGCAACGCCCGCTTTTGCACAAGACGAAGCGGAAGCGCCCTCGATGGCCGAAAACGTCATCATCGTGACCGCACAGCGCCAGGCTCAAAGCCTGCAGGAAGTTCCCATCGCGGTGAGCGCTTTCAGCGCGGAAGCGCTTGAAGAGCAACAGATCGAAAACAGCAGCGACCTGCAGCTCACTCTGCCCAACATTACCTACACCAAGACCAATTTCACATCGTCCAGCTTCACCATTCGCGGCATCGGCGACCTTTGCGTTGGCGTTTCGTGCGATACCGCCACCGGCATCCACGTGAACGACATGCCGCTCCTGGCATCACGTCTGTTCGAGACCGAGTTCTTCGATCTGGAACGGATCGAGGTGCTGCGCGGCCCCCAGGGCACGCTGTTCGGCCGGAATGCGACATCGGGTGTGGTCAATGTCATCACTGCAAAGCCCGACCTTTCCGGATTCTCCGCTTCCGGCGATTTCGAATATGGCAATTTCAACAGCATCAAGGCCAAGGGGATGGTCAATATTCCCATTGGCGAAACACTTGGTGTCAGACTGGCCGGCTTCTACCTCAATCGTGACGGCTTTACGAAGAATCTGACCACCGGCAACGATATCGACGGACGCGATCTCTATGCGATCCGCGGAACCCTGACCTGGGAACCCACGGCCGACACCAAGGTGACGCTAATGGGTTATTATTTCGAGGAAGACGACAACCGCTCGCGTATCCAGAAGCAATTGTGTCACCGCGACCCCACCGGCGTGCTGGGATGCCTTCCCGACCGGCTGGACTACGATGTGCTCAATTCCAATGCGACTCTGGCCGGGGTGCTATCATCCAATGAATTGCTGGGAATCGCGGTCGCACCTTCTTTCGCACCGCTCGGCCTCAACAGCCTCTATGGCACGGACGCTTTCAGCACGGCACAGAACCCGCGCGATCTGCGCACCGTCGCAATCGACTACGAGCCGACCTATTTTGCACGCGAAGAAATCTACATGGCCAAGCTGGAGCAGCGTCTCGGTTCGATGACGTTGAATCTGACCGGAGGCTACAGCAAGAACCGTGTGGACTCGACCGTTGACTACAACCTCAGTGTGCAGGATTCGCTGGCCAATAATGCCGGCCTTCTCGCGCTGCAGGCCTATGCCAACACGCCCGGTTTCGACGCGATCTTTGGGCCGGTAGCAAACGCCTTGATCCCCAATGGCCCGGCAGGGGCCGCCTGCCAATCGGCAACCGATCCCAATGGTGTGGGTGTTTTCGGCGGCAATAGCGCTGGCTGCTTCGAAACCAGCCTCAACTTCGACCGCTCGGAACAAGACCAGGAACAATGGTCGATCGAAGCGCATCTCGACAGCGACTGGGACGGACCGTTCAACATGCTGCTCGGCGGTATCTACCTGGACGGCAAGACCAAGGATAACAGCTACTACGTCAACAGCTTTGGACTGGACTATGCGGCTGGTATCCTGGGCGCTGCCGTGACCGCATCGGGTGCAACAGGCGGCCTTCCCGTCTATCGCATTACGCCCTTCTACCGGAACAATTCGCCGCTGATGCACCTCAAGAGCTACGGCTTTTTCGGTGAAGCCTATTTCGAGGCAACCGACCGCCTGAAGCTGACTGTCGGCCTACGCTACAATCACGATGAAAAGTTCCTGCGCGCCCGGACGCTGCTTTACAGTGACGGAACCTCGAGCGAATTCTCGGGCGGTGCCGCGATAATCGCGCCCTATTCGGCAACCACCTTCACCGACGCGCTCAACTATGCGACGGCGGACTTCGACAAGGCGACCCCAGGCGTTCAGGAATGGCAGGAGCGCAGCGTGAGCTTCAATCGCATGACCGGTCGTGCGGTCGTCGATTACGAGCTATCGCCGGATAATCTCCTCTACGCGTCCTATTCGCGCGGCTACAAGTCGGGAGGCATCAATCCGCCGCTATCGGTTGGTGCGGTCAACGAATCCTTCGCTCCGGAAAAGGTCGACGCCTTCGAGATCGGTTCGAAGAACGTATTTGCCAATGGCAAGATGACACTCAACCTCACGGGCTTCTACTACAAGTACAAGGGCCTGCAGTTGAGCCGTATCATTTCGCGCACTTCGGTGAACGACAATGTCGATGCGAATATCTGGGGCATCGAGGCTGAAGCGATAATCGCCCCGATCCCCGATTTCGTGATCAATATGAACGCGAGCTACCTCAATACCGAAGTGTCGGCCACTAAGCTGCTGATCAACCCGCGCGACGTTTCGGCGGGCCGCAGCGATACCGTGATTATCAAGGACATATCGCTGGCCAGCAATTGTGCGGTGACTTCCACTGTGGGCAGCGCCGCTGCCGCAAATGGATATGTCGCGGCAATCAATGGCGGCGTCGGCCTCCAGGCCCCCGTTCCAATCCCATCGACCAACACAACCGGCGCGTTCTCGTTCTGCCAGGCACTGTTCGACAATGCGCCAACTGTCGGCGCACTGTTTGGCGGGATCGAGGTTACATCGGGCGTCCCGGTCGATATCAAGGGCAACAAGCTGCCGCAGGCGCCGGACTTCAAATTCTCGGTTGGCGCGCAATACACCTGGTGGTTGGGCGACCTCAGCCTGGTCCCGCGTCTCGACCTGACATACACGGGCGAGAGTTACGGCAGCATCTTCAATGACCAGATCAACCGGATCAAGGGCTATGAAATCCTCAACGCGCAAATCCAGCTGAATGGCAAGGATGACCGCTGGTATGTCAGGGGATTTATCCAGAATATCACGAACAATGACGCGACGACGGGTCTCTATGTCACGGACCAGTCCTCCGGCCTGTTCACCAACATCTTCACGCTCGATCCGCGCCGTTACGGCGTGGCCGTGGGCGTGAAGTTCTAACTTAGGGTTCCAATCTGAAAGAGGGGCGTCGCGGGCAGTCGCGGCGCCCCTTTTTATTTCCCGGGCACCCCGAAGATTGCGATACTGGCCAACTGCGCATAATATGCGCAACGCAAGGCACAGGCCGGGGGATGCAGGGCGAGGACAAGCCGCAATATGCGCAAGACCACAGCATGGGACGTCGCCGAGAAGGCAGGCGTCAGCCAGTCGACCGTTTCGCGGGTGTTTACCGGCGCGTCACGGATCAGCGAGGCCACGCGCGAACGCGTTCTCGAGGCGGCCCGCTCGCTCGATTACCTGCCTGACAAGCGCGCATCCAGGCTGCGCAGCGGGCAGACCGGGGTCATTGCGGTGGTGCTCATCATTCGCGCCGAAGATCGCTCGCAGGAGGTCAATCCTTTCACCTATGCGCTGCTGGGCAGCGTTTGCCGCGCCGCATCGGCACGCGGTTACGAGACGCTGGTGTCCTTCCAATCGTCGGAAGACAATTTCTACGGGCGCTATGTCGAACAGCGCGATGCGGATGCGATGATCGTGCTGGGGACGACTCAGAACCCAAGGGCCTGGGCCCATTTCCGGCCCATCCTGCAGGAATCCGATCACTCGGTATGCTGGGGGCTTCCCTTCGAGGAAGCGCATTCGGTCCGTTCCGATAATCGCCTGGGCGGCAAGCTGGCTGCCGAGCATCTGTGGCAAAAGGGCTATCGCAAGCCTGTCTTCCTTGGCCCAATCGAAAGCGCCCAGCGCCAGTTCAACGAGCGCTTCGAAGGCTTCAGCCAGGCCATGAAGGAACTCGGCGGTGAAGCGGTGGTGATGCGCGATCTCAGCACCAACGACCGTTTCGAACAGGGGCGCGAGGCGATCGCGCGGCTGGCAGTGAGCGGCCAGACCTATGATTCGATCTTCGCCGCCTGTGACTTCATTGCGCTCGGCGCGCTCGAGGCGCTGGTCGAACGCGGGGTTTCCATCCCGCAGGAAGTTGGCATCGTCGGGTATGACGGACTCGCCGCGACCGCACACGCCAACCCACCACTGACTACGATCAAGCCGGACCTGGAGGAGGCAGGCCGCCAACTTGTTGCCCGCGTGCTCGACGAAGAGACCGATAGCGCCGCACCGCTCGCTCCGGTCGAACTGATTGCCCGGGCCAGCACTGCCCGCAATTGAAGGCGCGCGCTAATCCGGCGGATTAAGCCGCCGCTGCCCCTTCGCGACGCATTCTGCCAGCCAGGTCTTGCCCGCCCTCACCCGAGCCAGGCTTTGCGTGTCGCTATGCGTGACGAGCCATAGGCCCCGCCGGATCTTCGTGCTGGCACACACTGGCACGAGGTCACCCGCGTCCTCGGCGATGAAGCAAGGCAGAACTCCGATCCCCGCGCCTTCGACGATCAGGCGATGCTGGGCGTTGATGCTCGACGAACGGATTCTCGCTTCAAGCCCGGCATGGAACTCATCGAGATAGTTGAGCTCGGGTGCAAACAGCAGGTCTGGAACATAGCTGACGAGTGTGTGACCATGCGCCAGATCGGCGGGGGTCGCCGGCGTGCCGCGCTCCTCCAGATAGGCCGGGCTGGCATAGAGCCTGAGCGAATAGTCTGACAGCTTGCGGCACAGGACCGGCCCAGCCTTGGGCCGCGAAAGCATCACGGCGATGTCCGCCTCGCGTTTGGAAGGACTCAGAAAACCGCTATTGGCCACCAGTTCCACCGTGAGGTTAGGATGCTCCAGGGCGAACTGCCCCAGATAGGGAGTCAGGAACTGGCTGCCGAACCCCTCGGCAACGCTCATGCGCAGCACACCGCTCAACCCCGTTTCGGACGCCATTTGCTCGTCGATCGAGCGCGCCGCCTGCGCCATGGCCTCTGCCTGGGACAGCAATCGCTCACCCGCTTCGGTAAGGGTCTGGCCGGTTCTGGTCCGTTCGAATAGAGTCGTCTGGAGTCGCGCTTCGAGCCGTTTGAGCCGCCGCCCAAGAGTGGTTGGATCGAGCCGGAGATTTTGCGCAGCGAGCCCGATTTTGCCCGTTTCGGCCACCGCGAGAAAGACCCGGATATCGTTCCAGTTGAGATCCTGCATATTTGCAGGTGGTACATGCGAATTTACTGGTTGTCTGCACGAAATCCGTGCCGCATCGGGATGTGACAAAGTGGAAGAGGATTGAAGATCATGCGCCAGATCGACCATTTCATCGTTGGCGGAGGGGGCACCGCTCCCGCACGCAAGCACCAAATCTGGAATCCTTCGACCGGCGAGGTCCAGGCCGAAGTCGCTCTGGGCGATGCCAGCCTGCTCGACAAGGCCGTGGCAGCCGCAAAGAAAGTCCAGCCCGCATGGGCCGCGACCAATCCGCAGAAACGCGCCCGCGTGATGTTCGAGTTCAAGCGGCTGGTTGAGGCAAACAAGCAGGAATTGGCCGAACTGCTCTCGTCCGAACACGGCAAGGTGGTCGAGGATGCGCATGGCGACGTGCAGCGCGGATTGGAAGTGATCGAGTTTGCTTGCGGTATCCCGCAGGCGCTCAAGGGCGAATATACGCAGGGTGCCGGCCCAGGCATCGATGTCTATTCGATGCGCCAGCCGCTCGGCATCGGAGCGGGTATCACTCCGTTCAACTTCCCCGCCATGATCCCGATGTGGATGTTCGGCATGGCGATCGCTGCGGGTAACGCCTTCATCCTCAAGCCGTCCGAGCGCGATCCCAGCGTGCCGGTGCGGCTGGCCGAGCTGTTCCTCGAGGCTGGCGCGCCCGAGGGGCTGCTGCAGGTCGTCCATGGCGACAAGGAAATGGTCGATGCCATCCTCGATCATGCTGACATCAGCGCAGTGAGCTTCGTCGGCTCATCCGACATCGCGCAATATATCTATGCGCGCGGCACCGCCAACGCCAAGCGGGTGCAGGCCTTTGGCGGGGCGAAGAACCACGGCGTGGTGATGCCCGACGCGGACCTCGACATGGTGGTGAACGACCTTACGGGTGCGGCCTTCGGCTCTGCCGGCGAGCGCTGTATGGCGCTGCCGGTGGTGGTCCCTGTCGGCGAAGATACGGCAGAGCGGCTCAAGGAAAAGCTGATTCCCGCCATCCATGCGCTTCGCGTGGGCGTCTCGACCGACCCCGAGGCGCATTACGGCCCGGTCGTCACGCCCGAGCACAAGGCGCGGATCGAGCAGTGGATCTCCACGGCCGAGCAAGAAGGCGGCGAAATCGTGGTGGACGGCCGCGGTTTCAGCCTGCAGGGCCACGAGAAAGGCTTCTTCGTCGGCCCGACGCTGATTGACCATGTCACGCCGCAGATGAAGAGTTATCAGGAGGAAATCTTTGGCCCGGTGCTGCAGATCGTGCGCGCCAAGGACTTCGAAGAGGCTGTGCGCCTCCCCTCTGACCACCAATATGGCAATGGCGTCGCCATCTTTACCCGCAACGGCCATGCCGCGCGCGAGTTCGCCAGCCGCGTCAATGTCGGCATGGTCGGTATCAACGTCCCGATCCCCGTCCCGGTGAGCTATCACAGCTTCGGCGGATGGAAGCGCTCCGGCTTTGGCGATATCGACCAATACGGCATGGAAGGCCTGCGGTTCTGGACCAAGTCCAAGAAGGTCACCCAGCGCTGGCCCGATGGCGGCGGCGATGGTAGCAACGCTTTCGTCATTCCAACTATGGGGTAAGTCCTATGCACAAACTGTTACTTCCGATCGTTTCGCTCGGCCTCGCATCCTGCGCCGGCTACGACGATATGGCGAGCGCACCCACGCCTGTGGAGATCGACTATATTTGTGATGCGGCTGCCGCGCAGGGCCATATCGGCCACGATGCCACTCAGGCTATGGGCGCGGCGATCCAGAAGGATAGCGGCGCACGGACGCTGCGCTGGGGGCCGCCCAATTCAGCCTGGACAATGGACTACCGCAAGGATCGCGTGAACGTCCGCTATGACGATGGAATGAAGATCACCGAAATCACCTGCGGCTGAAGCGGTTACACGCTGGACCGGGTTTGACGCGTCAGCGCCGCCTGGCTGGCGAGCAGGTACCAAGGAATACCAATGACAGGACAGTTCCAGCTTACCGACGATCAGCTTGCCATCCAGGAAATGGCAAAGCGCTTCACCGCGGACAACATCACGCCTTTCGCGGCCGAATGGGACGAAAAGCACCACTTCCCGCGCGACGTGATCCAGCGGACCGGCGAACTTGGCTTCGGTGCAATCTACGTTTCCGAAGAAAGCGGCGGGATCGCTCTGGGTCGGCTCGAGGCGGCGCTCATCATGGAAGCCATGGCCTATGGCTGCCCGGCGACCAGCGCCTATGTCTCGATCCACAACATGGCAGCCTGGATGATCGACCGCTTCGGGAGCGGTGAGCTCAAGGAGCGTTTCCTGCCCAAGCTCGTCACGATGGAGCATATCGCCAGCTATGCGCTGACCGAACCGGGTTCGGGCTCCGACGCCGCGGGCCTCAAGACCACGGCGAAGCTGGACGGCGATCACTATGTGCTCAATGGCACCAAGCAGTTCATCAGCGGCGCGGGCTTCAATGACATCTATGTCGTCATGGTCCGCACGGGCGAGCACAAGAGCAAGGGCATTTCCTGCCTGGTGATCGAGAAGGATACGCCGGGCCTCTCCTTTGGCGCGCCCGAGAACAAGCTGGGCTGGAACGCCTCTCCCACTGCGCAGCTGATCTTCGAGGATTGCCGCGTGCCCGCGGCCAATCGCGTCGGCGCGGAAGGCGAAGGTTTCCGCTTCGCCATGGCCGGGCTCGACGGCGGGCGGCTCAATATCGGTGCCTGTTCGCTCGGCGGCGCCCAGCGCTGCCTCGATGAAGCGATCGCCTACACCAAGGATCGCAAGCAGTTCGACACACCGATTGCCGACTTCCAGAACACGCAATTCATGCTGGCCGACATGGCGACCGAGCTGGAGGCCGCGCGCGCGCTGCTTTACCTCGCGGCCTGCAAGGTAAGCGAGAACGCGCCGGACAAATCGCGCTTCTCGGCCATGGCCAAGCGGCTCGCGACTGACAGCGGATCGAACGTTGTCAATAACGCGCTGCAGCTGTTCGGCGGCTACGGCTATCTAAGGGACTATCCGATCGAGCGCTTCTGGCGCGATCTGCGCGTGCACTCGATTCTCGAAGGCACCAACCAGGTGATGCGCATGATCGTTGGACGGGACCTGCTGCGGCAATGACTGAGGACGTTCTGACCTCAAGTGAGGGCGCGGCGGGCTTCCTGTCGCTCAACCGGCCCAAGGCGCTGCACGCGCTGACCCTGGAGATGTGCCACGAGATGAGCGCGGCTCTGGGTGAATGGGCCAATGACGATGCGGTCAAGGCCGTCATCATTGACCATTCGGAGGGCCGAGGCTTCTGTGCAGGCGGAGACATCGCCTTCCTGCGCAATTCGGCGATCAACGATGGCGGCGTGTCGGGTCGCAAGTTCTTCCATGACGAATACCAGCTCAACCACCAGCTTTTCACCTATGGCAAGCCTGTGGTTGCCTTCATGGACGGCATCACCATGGGCGGCGGCGTGGGGATCAGCCAACCGGCGCAGTTCCGCGTCGCGACCGAACATACCCGCCTGGCCATGCCGGAAACGGGGATCGGCCTGTTCCCCGATGTCGGCGGCGGATGGTATCTTTCGCGCCTTGGCGGGCGGCTTGGCCAGTTCCTGGCGTTGACGGGGGCAAGGCTGGATGGGGCGGAATGCCTGTGGGCCGGGCTCGCAACGCATTACCTCCCGTCCGAGACGCTGGGCGAAGCGAAGGAACGCATCGCACATGGGCACGAGCCGGGCGGTGTGCTGGCCTCGCTTGCGGCCACTCCGCCTCCTGCCCGGATCGAAGGCAATGCCTCGGCCATCGTGCGGCATTTCGCATCCGACCAGTTCGAGGACATTCTCGCCAGCCTTGAGAGCGACGACAGCGAATGGGCGGCGAAGGAGCTGGCGACGCTGCGCACCAAGAGCCCGCAGACCTGCAAGGTGGCGCTGCGCCAGCTTGCGACCAGCGCCACGCTCGTCGATTTCGCCGAGAACATGGCGATGGAATACCGCATCGCCAGCCGTGTACTCACCCGCCCCGACTTTGCCGAAGGCGTGCGCGCGGTGATTACCGACAAGACCAACGATCCCCAATGGGACCCGCCGACCCCAGAGGGCGTGACCGACGATCTGCTCGATGCAATCTTCGCCCCACTGCCCAAGGGGGAGGAGTGGGTGCCGCTCGAACTGAAATAATTCGTCATTCCCGTGAAGGCGGAAATCCAGATACCGTTTCGCGCGGAGCTGCAACGTTAGATAGGCCCCTGCCTTCGCAGGGGCGACGAGGACAATAAATGAGCTACGAAACCATCACCGTCGAACAGCGTGAAGCAGTCACTCTGATCACGCTCAACCGCCCGCAGGCGCTCAACGCACTCAATTCGCAGGTGCTCGACGAGTTGATCGAAGCCTTCGCCGCCTATCAGGCCGACGAGAGCCAGCTTTGCGCCGTGCTCACCGGGTCGGGCGACAAGGCCTTTGCAGCGGGGGCCGACATCAAGGAAATGAGCGAGAAGCCCGCGGCGGACTTCTACCTGCAGGATTTCTTCAGCCCCTGGACCAGCGAGATCGTCAAAAAGACCCGCAAACCCTGGATCGCCGCGGTGAATGGCTTTGCACTGGGCGGCGGGTGCGAGCTGGCGATGATGGCGGATTTCATCATCGCTTCGGAAAACGCGAAATTCGGCCAGCCCGAGATCAAGCTGGGCGTTGCGCCGGGCATGGGCGGTTCACAGCGCCTGACCCGCGCCGTCGGCAAGTCAAAGGCGATGGAGATGTGCCTGACAGGCCGGATGATGGACGCCGAGGAGGCAGAGCGAGCCAATCTCGTCGCGCGCGTGGTGCCGCATGAAAGCCTGCTCGATGAAGCGCTCAAGACTGCAGCACAGATTGCCGCGATGCCGCCCATGGCCGCCATCGCGAACAAGGAAATGGTCAACGCCGCTTTCGAGACTTCGCTCGATCAGGGTTTGATCATCGAACGCCGCATCTTCCAGATCCTCACCGCGAGCGAGGACAAGGCCGAGGGCATGGCCGCCTTCATCGAAAAGCGCGAAGGCCAGTGGAAGGGACGGTGATTCCATTCGCGTTGATCGCTGTCGGCGCTGTCGGCAGCTTTCTAGCATTGTCGGAATTCCGCGACTTTCGAAACCAGTCGGGCAATTTCTCGAAGCGGCACATCGTATCGTTTGGGCGCGGAAGTTTCATGCGTAAAGCAGTTGCATTTCGGTCGTGGACAGAATTGGTTGCACTCGCAACCGCTGGACCCGCGTCGCTAATCGCCGGACTCTGGCTGCTCCTGAAATAATCGGAGATTTGTTATGAAGATCGCATTTATCGGTTTGGGCAATATGGGTGGCGGTATGGCCGCAAACCTGGTGAAGGCAGGCCATGAGGTGCGCGCCTTCGACCTCAGCGACGAAGCGCTGGAGGCGGCGGAAGAGAATGGCTGCACCACGTTCGGTTCTGCCCGCGATGCTGCCGAGCATGCCGATGCCGTGGTCACCATGCTGCCCAACGGCGCAATCGTGCGCGACGTCTACACCACCGACATCATCGGCCAGGCACCCGAGGGTGCAATCCTGCTCGACTGTTCGACCATCGATGTCGCCACCGCGCGCGATGTGATCGCACTAGCCGAAGAGGATGGCTACGAGATGGTCGATGCGCCCGTTTCGGGAGGCATCGCGGCGGCCAATGCCGGGACGCTCACCTTCATGGTCGGCGGGACGCAGAGCGCATTCGAGCGCGCCAGGCCGATCCTGGAGGCGATGGGCAAGGCGGTGATCCATGCAGGTCAGGCGGGCAATGGCCAGGCTGCCAAGATCTGCAACAACATGTTGCTCGGCATCCATATGATCGGGACCTGCGAAGCCTTCCGCATGGCGGAGAAACTAGGGCTCGACCCGCAGACCTTTTATGACATTTCCTCGGTCTCGTCGGGCCAGAACTGGTCGATGACAAGCTATTGCCCGGTCCCAGGTGTGGGCCCGCAAAGCCCCAGCGACAATGATTATCAGGGCGGCTTCGCGACTGCGCTGATGCTGAAGGACTTGCGGCTGGCGATGGAAGCCGCCGAAAGCGCCGATGCCGCCGTGCCGATGGGCCAGCGCGCCGCGGCGCTCTATGAAGATTTCAACGGGGCCGGAAACGGCGGGCTGGATTTCTCCGCGATCATCAAGACGCTTTGATCTCGGCGAGAATCCGCGCGAGCCATTCGCGCGGGGCCCGGCGCCGCCCCACATCGGCGACGAATTCCTGACCGCGCGCTACGCTGCGCAATCTCTGTCCGCGTAGCCAGCGGTCAGCGCGATCATGGTAACTTAGCTCGCCGAGCCTGAGCCATTCGGGGCGGTTCCAAAGCGAGGGCGGCCCACCCGGCACCGTCAGCCGCAGCGCATCGCTCGCCCGTTCCGCAACCCGCCCCGGCCCGCGATAGACTACGTCATTTCGGTGGTGCATCTCCAAGGCATGGGGATGGCCCAGCGCGACCAACTCCTCCGGTGCTCCCTGCGCGAGCGAGACCAGCTCTTCGACTTCGAGATAGCCGAAGATGCGGTGATGCGGCTCGCCCGTCGTCTCGTTGCGAAACAGGCCGAAGAACAGGAACACGTCGCCCTTGCCCACGCCCTGCCGTGCGAGATGCGTTTGCGCCGCCCCGCACTGGCCGAAAGCGCAACTGCCATCGTCGAGGAACATCGGATCGTGATGGCACAAATCGTCCGGCCCCAGCCTGCCCCGGCTCGCTCTTTCCGCATGTTCGCCCAGGCCCAATGAGCGATAGGTCGTGCGCGATGCGATGCCCGCAGGAATCGGCAGGCTCACCGGCCTCCCGTCTACAATTGGCGACGGCCCGCCGCCTGCCGAGCTGTCGAAGCCCTTCCTGCTGAAGATTATGCGCATAGCCACCTGCTGCATCCGGTAGCTCGCGATGACAAGGCTTTGCCTCCAGCCAAATCGGGCCTATTGGCGCTGTCATGGAAAACAAGGTTACTGCTCTGATCATGGCCGGGAAGCGTTCCGGCGTTCACGATCCACTGGCCCAGCGTGCAGGCGTGGCCCAGAAATGCGTGGTCCCCGTTCGCGGCGTTCCGATGATTGAGCGCGTCGTTCGCGAAGTGGCAGCTTGCGGCAAGATCGGCGCCATCCACATTGTGGCGCACGATCATGAAGAGATCGCAGCACTTCCCACGGTGGCAGCGCTGGTGGAAAAAGGCCGGCTGAAGTTCCGCGAAGGCAAGTTCAACATTGTCGACAGCGTGTTTTCGGGAGCCGAAGGGGCCAGTTTCCCGCTTCTGATCACCACGGCGGACAATTGCCTGGTGACGTCTGATGGCTATGGCGAATTCATCGACAAGGCACTGGCCGCCGAGGCTGGAGCGGCTGCAGCGCTGGCCCGCAAGCAAGACGTGCAGGCCGCAGATCCCGAAGGACAGAAGAAGTTCTACGAATTCCGCGATGGCGGCTATTCCAACTGCAACATGTACTGGATGGGCAGCAGCGAAGCCCTTTCCGCTGCCGAAATCATGCGCGGCGGCGGCCAGTTCGTGAAGTTTCCCAAGCGGATTGCAAAGGCCTTCGGCTGGATGAACCTTGTGCGATTCTATTTCGGCTGGGGCACCAAGGAAAAGATCTTCGAACAGGTTTCTCGCCGATTCGGCTTCAAGCTGGTGCCGATTGTCATGTCCAAGGGCGATTTTGCGATCGATGTCGACAACGAGCGAACCTTCGAAGTGACCGAACGGATGCTCGCAAAGCGCGAGGCCGCCGCGGGCTGAGGCCTGCTCTGGATAGCCCGCGATGAACCGCCTCTTGCGCAATATCGGCTGGTTACTCGGCGGGCGCGGCTTCAATGCCGTGATGAGCCTGGTCTATCTGGCGCTTGCCACGCGCACGCTGGGGCTCGACGGTTTCGGCCATTTCGCGATTATCGTCGCGCTGGGGCAGGCAGTGACCGGCCTCGCCAATTTCCAGACCTGGCAATTCGTCGTGCGCTGGGGCGCCGGAGAAGAAGGGCCTGGCGAAGCGACCGGCTTTGCGATTGCGCTCGATATGCTGTCGGTGGCGATCGGCACCGTTTTGGCCGCAATCATGGTGCAAACCGCGCAGCTATGGCTGCCCTTGCCCAGCGAACTGCTGCCGATCACCTTCATCTATTGCCTTGTCTCGCTGCTCTCGATCCGCACCACTCCCACGGGGCTGCTGCGCCTGCGCTTCAAGTTCGGCAAGGCGACCGCGGCAGAGGCCGTGCAACCTGCCATTCGCGCGGGCGGCGCGATCCTGGCCTGGCTGTTCATGCCAACTGTCACGGGTTTCATTCTCGCCTGGGCCGCTTCCGAACTGACCGTAGCGGCAGCGCTGTGGATCGTCGCCGCGCGGCAGGAAAGGATCGACTTGTCGCAGATCAGCCTGCGCAAAATCCCGCGCGACCACCCTGAGGCATGGCGCTTCGTCGTCTCGACCAATCTCACCGGTAGCCTCAACATTGCTGCAAAGCAGGTCATGATCCTACTGGTCGGCTCGCTCGGCGGCGAGGCACTGGCCGGTGGTTTCCGCGTCGCCAGCCAGCTTGGCCAGGCGCTGGTCCAACTGGCGCAAACCGTTTCCAAGGCGATCTATCCCGAACTGGTCCATGCCAAGGATGAAGCACTGGTGATGGCCCGGCGCATGGCCAATATCGCGCTGATTGGCGGGGTGCTGGCAGTGCTGGTGGCGCTGTTCCTCGGTCGCTGGGGACTGGAACTGGTAGCCGGACCCGAATTCGGCGGCTTTTACTGGGCGCTGGTGATCCTGGCGATTGCAGGCGCGGTCGAATTGGTCGGCGCGAGCCTCGAATCGCTGCTGGTCTCGGCCGGAAAGGCGCACACGGCCTTCATGGTGCGTGCCGTTCCGACCCTGCTCGCGCTGGTCCTGCTCGATGTCGCGATCGACTGGAACGGGGCCAAGGGGGCAGCGCTGACAGTGCTGGGATCAAGCGCGCTGGCCGTGATCGGTTTCTACGTAGCGATGCTGAACATGCAGCAGATCCGCATCACGGTGGATCCCGCAAGGGATAGCGAGAAGGCCTAGCTCACGCCGAGCGCCTGGGCTTCCTGCCGCAAGCGCCCCGCTTCGGACGGATTGGCCGCAATCGCATCGCTCAGCGCCTTGCGCGCCTTGTCCGGTTCGCCCAGCGTCATGCGGCTGCGGATCAGCATCACCCACCCATCGACATTTGACGGATCGCTTGCAAGCCGCTGTTCAAGCCGTTCGACCATGCCCATTGCCATGTCGCGTTGCTGGTCCGGGCTCATCGCGCCAGCCGCGGCGATCTGCTGCTGACTGGGGCCGGGGATACCAGCACCGCCACCAAGCTCAGGACCGCCAGCGAGCGGTGATCGGGAAGCGACTGCCTCGGCAATTCGCTGGTCCGTCTCAATACCGTTGATTGCGCCGACCTGCTCGATCGTGCGCTGCAGATCCCGCTCCCACGGAGCGCCGGCGGGCGTATCGGCGAGGAGCGCAAGCCAATCGCTGATCGCGCCTTCGTGATCGCCGTCGAGATCCTTCTTCACCGCGAGGAAATAGCGCGCGCGCGAATCGCTGGGATCAAGCTGGATCGCTTTCCTGAACGCGGCAAGCGCATCTGCCGGCATCGGATCGTGTTCGCTCGCCATGACCTTGGCTTCGCCCAGCGCTGACCAAAGCACCGCTTCCGTTCCGCCTGCATCGGTGGCTTTTCCATATGCATCCGCTGCATCGGCGAAGTCCCCACTTGAAAACAGCGCGAAGCCCAGTTCCTGCCAGCCTTCCGGATTGCCAGGCTCTGATTCGGCCCGGGCGCGCAGCTCTTCCACGCTCAGCGGGCCTTCCTCCAGTGCCGTCTGCACACCTGCATCGCGGGAATCGCTCATAGTCCGCCATGCCAAAACGCCTGCAACGAGCAGCGCCGCCAGCAACAACAGGCCAACACCCCAATGCGATACGCCGCGCCCGGCACTCTCATTTTCCATCCCGTCTGGCTAGCAGCGGGGCATTCACCCCGCAATCACCGCAATTGGCCTTGGCGTGCACGCCGCGTTATGCCTATGGTAGGTAAAACAAATTAGGTCGCGGGATCAGCCAAGAGGGGGCGGTTGTGCCGGATCGCTATCGTGTAGCTGTTGTAGGATCGGGGCCTGCCGGGCTCAGTGCGGCGGCGCATGCGGCATCCCTTGGCATGAGCCATGTGCTGATCGAAAAGACCGATCACCTCTCCGACACGATCTTCAAATACCAGAAGGGCAAGCACGTCATGGCGACGCCCAACAATCTGGTGCTGCGCAGCGACCTCGATTTCGAAGCGGGCAGCCGCGAGACGATCCTCGGCATCTGGGACCGGCAGATCGAGGAAAACAAGGTCAACACCATCCTCAATGCAGAAGTGGTGGAGATTACCGGCGAGAGCGGCAATTTCACGATCAAGCTGAAAAGCGGACAGGAGATCGAAGCCGAAGCGGTGGTGATGGCGATCGGAACGCAGGGCAACCCCAACCGGCTGCGCGTATCGGGCGCCGATCTGCCGCATATCCAGTACCAGCTCGACGATCCAACCGAATATGTCGACGAGCATATCACCGTGGTCGGGTCGGGCGATGCCGGGATCGAGAACGCGTTGGGCCTTGCTGCCGATCCGGCTCAGCGCAATGTGGTGACGATCCTTAACCGCAGCGCGGAGTTTGCACGGGCCAAGGGTGCCAATGTCAAGCTGCTGGAAGAGGCGGAGCAGGACGGGCGAATTTCCGTCCGGCGCGAAACCAGCCCCGCCGAAGTGCGCGAGAGCGAACTGGTGCTCGAAACGCGCGATGGGCAGGAAACCATCCCTTGCGACCGGATCATCGCGCGCACCGGATCGCAGCCGCCGCGCGGCTTTGTCGAATCCTGTGGCATCGCATTCACCAGCGAGGATCGCGCCGCCTTCCCGCAGCTATCTCCCAGTTTCGAGACGACCAAGTCCGGCATCCATGTGATCGGTGCGCTGGCGGGCTATCCGCTTATCAAGCATTGCATGAACCAGGGCTATGACGTGATCGAGTTCCTGAACGGGAACACCGAGCTCAAGCCCGCGGACGAGCCCATCCTGGCAGAGAAATTCGCTGCCCTGCCCGGCAATCGTTCGGTCGAGGAATGGCTCGAGACATTCCGCAACAATATCGTGATCCTGCAGGAGCTTTCGCCGCTGCAGATGCGCGAGTTGATGCTGGACAGCAGCGTTGGCCACTATGATCGGGGCGAAGTGATCTTCGTCCGTAACGATCCCGGCTCGTCGATGTTCGCGATTGCCGAAGGCTCCGTCGCGGTCGAAGTGAACCCCAACGATCCCTCCGTCACAGTGCCGATCGAACAGGGTACGATCTTCGGCGAGGTCGGCCTGATCTCTGGCCGACCTCGCGGCGCGACGATCCGTGCAGCCGAACCGACAACCGTGATGGAGCTGTCACGCGGCGCCGCGCTCAAGCTGATCGCCACGGTTCCTTCCGCCGCGCGCGCGGTCAACCGCATCACCATCGAACGGCAATTGCTGCAGATGTTCGGATCGGGCCTGACCAGGGAAGACGTAGCCGAACTGGTCGATGCAGCCGAAATCCAGGAAATCCGCGCCGGACAAGCGGTGATCGAGGAAGGCGCGGAGGACAAGGACATCTTCGTTATCCAACGCGGATCGATGATCGTCGAAAAGGATATCGGCGGCCATCCAGTGTTCCTCAGCTATTTGCCCGCGGGTTCCTATTTCGGCGAAATGGCGGTGATCGACGGCTCGAAACGAACCGCCACGGTCAAGGCCGCGATCAAATCCGAAGTCGTCCGCTTTCCGGGCGAAGCCTTTACCCGGCTGCTCGAACGCAAGCCGGAAATCCGCCAGCGCACGCTCAAGGACATGGCGGCGCGGCGCGAAGTCAACGCCTTCATCGAAGAACAAAAACACAGTTTTGGCGGCGCGGTCGACATGTATTCGCAGACCGCGCAATTCCTGGTCGACAACGGGCTTGGCGAAGCAACCGACGTGCTGTTGATCGACGAGAAATTGTGCGTGGGCTGTGACAATTGCGAGAAGGCCTGCGCCGACAGCCACGAAGGTCTTTCCCGCCTCGACCGCGAGGCCGGGCGGACCTACGCCCATCTTCACGTGCCGACTTCGTGCCGCCATTGCGAACATCCGCATTGCATGGCCGATTGCCCGCCCAATGCGATCAAGCGCGGTGCGGACGGGGAGGTCTTCATCGACGAAACCTGCATCGGCTGTGGCAATTGCCAGCGCAACTGCCCCTATGGCGTGATCCGCATGGACGCCAAGCCGCCGCAAAAACCCTCGCTGATCCAGTGGCTGCTATTCGGCAAGGGGCCTGGGCCCGGCGAAGCGCCCTATGCCTGGCGCAAGAAGGAAGCCGAGAAGGAAGGTACGCAAGCGGCCAAGCTGGCGATCAAGTGCGACATGTGTTCGGGGATCGAAGGCGGGCCGGCATGCGTGCGCGCCTGCCCCACCGGCGCCGCGATCCGCGTCGCTCCCGAGAAGTTCCTCACCTTCACCAAGCTGGTGCAGGAGGAGATGGTCTGATGGCATCGGCACGGGACAGCGATTTCGCCTTCCACAATACGCGGCGCGACACCGATCACGAGAGCTTCCTCGCGCATCGGCGTTTCTACTGGCTGAAGGCCGCCGCTGCCATCAGCGCAATCTGCGTCCTGATCTACCTGTTGATCGATCCCGAACCGCGCCAGAATGGCGGAACCTGGTACGGTTACACCCTGGGTACGATCGGGGCCGGGCTGATCGTCTGGCTCAGCCTGCTCGGCATCCGCAAACGCAGGATGACCGAGGGCAAATGGAGCCTCAAGGCCTGGACCAGCGCGCATGTCTATCTCGGCCTCGCACTGATCGTGATCGGCACGCTCCACACCGGCTTCCAGCTTGGCTGGAACGTACATACGCTGGCCTGGTCGCTGATGATTCTGGTGATCGTGAGCGGGATCTACGGCATTACAGTCTATGCCACGCTTCCGCAGGCGCTCAGCAACAACCGCAAGGAAATGACGCGCGGCCAGATGGTGGAGGCGCTCGAAGCGCTCGACCGTCAGCTTGAAAGCGCCGCGCAGCCGCTCGGCCGCGACGATGCCGATCTGGTCATTGCCGCGCTTGATCAGGACGTGTTTTCCGCTGGATTGTGGGCCCGCCTGACTGGCTCATACAAGCGATGCGCCACCCGCATTGCGCTGGACGCATTTGCCACCGCCCATGGCGACGAACACCGCGAGCGCGTGCGCGCGCTGCTCGGCCGCCGCATGGCACAGCTCGAACAGATCCGCCGCCAGTTGCGCCTCAAGGCGCTGCTCGAAGTCTGGCTCTTCATCCACATCCCGGCAACGATCGCGCTGATCGCCGCGCTTACCGCGCATATCGTCAGCGTGTTCTATTATTGGGGCTGAGGGGGAGAGACGGCGCGATGGCATTCCTGATCCGTACGATCGACTTCACAGCCGCCGGGCGCGAAATCGTCCGTGACCGCGAGCACGGCGGCGACACGCTTTCCATCGGACGTGCGAGCGAAAATGATGTGCATTTGCCCGATCTTGCGGTCGAGCAGCAGCATGCCAGAATCGAACCGGTGCCGGGCGGGCATTTGCGCGCCGTCGCTGCCGGTACGCTTGGCTTCACGCATGACGGCAGGACCGTCACCGAAGCCGTGTTCAACCCGCGCGAAGGTGCCGAATTGGGCTTCGGCAGCTACCGTCTCGCCTTTTCGCAAGAGGGCGATGGGCCGGTCACGATCACCCAGCGCCAGGTCGATGACAAGGTGGGAGACAGCGAAGCGTTATCCGGCTTTGCGCTCGCCAGCGTGATGCCGTCGAAGCGCGTCATGTCGTGGATCGGGCTCGCGGCAATTCTGGTCGCGTTCCTCGCCATTCCAATCGTCTCGAACCTCACGCGTGAGAAGGTGGAGCCCGACTACAAGGCGCCCGGAAAGGTCGCGATGGATGGTAGCTGGAGCACCGGCGCGCTCAGCTTCGCGCACCACGGGCTTGAGGACAATTGCGAGGCCTGCCACGTCGTCCCGTTCCAGGCCGTGCGCGACGAGACCTGTCTCGCCTGCCACAAGGGCACCGGCGATCACGCCCCGAAGCCGCGCCAACTCGCCGGCCGCGGGCCGCTATCCGCCGGGGATTCGATCCAATGGGCGGTGGCCGAAACGCTGGGCAAGGAAGGCCCCGGTGCCTGCACAACCTGTCATACCGAACATGAAGGGCCGATGCGGATGGCGCCGCCTGCGCAGGCCTTCTGCGCCGAGTGCCACGATGGCATGGACGCGCGGCTGACAGACACCGTGCTGGGCAATGCAAGCGACTTCGGCAAGGCCCACCCGCAGTTCAAGGCGCTGATCCGCACGATGCGCGGAGAGCCCAAGCCTGAGCGCGTTTCACTGGCAAAGAAACCGAAAGAGTTCAATGGCTTGCGCTTCCCGCACAAATTGCACCTGGACCCCAGGGGCGGCGCTGCGCGGATGGCCGCCAGCCTGGGTCCGCGCAAGGGATATGGCGAAGCGCTGGTGTGCAAGGATTGCCATACGCCGACTAAGGACAAGCTCGGCTTTCTTCCGGTCGATATGGAGGATGATTGCGAGGCCTGCCACAGCCTGGTCTATGACAAGGTCGGCTCGACCTTCCGTACGCTGCGTCATGGCGATGTCGACCAGATGCTGGCGGATTTGCGCGCAATGGACCGCAGCCCGCGCGTTCCCGTAGTGAGCGGGCGCAAGCGACCGGGCGAATATGCCAGTGGCAGGCTCTACCACCAGAACTTCGGCCCGCCATCGGGCTCTCTGGTTGCGATCAACCGCGCGCTGAAGAAGAATGGCGTGTGCGGCGAATGCCACATTCCCACGATCCTGAACGGGCGGCCAGACGTGGTCCCGGTCGACATTCCCGATTTCTACCTGGTCAATGGCTTCTTCGATCACGAAGCACACAAGGAAGAGAAGTGTTCGGATTGTCACGCGGCGGAGACATCGAAGACATCGGATGACCTGCTTATCCCGGGCATCGCCGTCTGTCGCGATTGCCACCTGGGCGAAGACGCGCCGAAGGGCAAGGTCGCTTCGAGCTGCGCCATGTGCCACGCCTATCACCCGCCCACAGGCAAGATACCGCACGACCATCCACCGACGGAACCGAAGCAGGTTGCGCTCTCGACCCGCAAAGGCGATTAGGTACATATGGGAAGGGGCAAGCCGTGCTGATCGCGCAGATGACCGATATACACATCGGCTTCGACCCCGATGCCAAGCCGGAAGAGCTCAATCGCATCCGCTTTCGCCAGACGCTGGACCGCTTGCTCGCGCAGCCGAATACAATCGACCTGCTGGTGCTGAGCGGCGATCTTACCGATCACGGCGACAAGGAAAGTTTCGAGAAGACTGCCGAGCTACTCGAAAGTGTACCCTGCCCCATCCTGCCGATGGTGGGCAATCACGACAGCCGCGAAGGCCTGCTCCACGCCTTCCCCAACACGCCGATGCAGGATGGCTTCCTGCACTATACGCATGAGCAGGACGGATTGCTGATCCTGCTGCTCGATACGCTGGAAGCGGGGCGGCACGGCGGGGCCTTCTGCAGTGCGCGGCGTGACTGGCTGCGCGCGACACTGGAAGCCAACCGCAGCAAGCCTACGCTGATCTTCATGCACCACCCGCCGGTCGTCTCGGGAATAGACTGGATGGATCCGGCGGCTGACGAAGACTGGATCGCAAATTTTGCCGCTGCGATCGATGGCCATGACCAGATTCTGGCGATCCATTGCGGGCACCTCCATCGTCCGCTGCTGGCGAGTTTTCGTGGGGTGCCGCTGGGCGTCACGCCCTCGGTCGCGCCGCTGGTCTCGCTCGATCTGCGTCCGATAGATCCCGAACGCGCGGACAATCGCGACCTCATCACCACCGAACCCTCGACCTATGCCTTGCACCGCTGGGACGGCAAGGACCTCGTCACGCATTACGAGAAGACCAATGAATGGGACGTCGTAGCCCATTACAGCGACGACCTGAAACCGATGATGCGCGACATGTTCAGGGAGCGCGAATAGCGCGGGCAGACCGCGTCTCCGCCTGGACAGTTCAGCTTTTCGAGCTCTCGCCGGAAAGCGTCTCCAGGATCGGGCAATCGGGGCGATCGCCGCCGCGGCAACTGTTGGCAAGGTCGAGCAGCGTCGCGCGCATGGCGGCCAGCGCTTCAGCCTTGCGGCCCAGCTCATCCGCCCGCGCAAGGGCCAGCGCCTTCACATCGGCACTGCTGCGTTCTTCATCGCCCCACAGGCTCAGCAATTCGCGGATTTCCTCGATCGGAAATCCAAGGTCGCGAGCATTGGCTGCAAACTTCAGCCGGTGGACGTCGGCATCGGAATAGTCGCGATAGCCGCTGTCGCGTCGAGCGGGCGGCGGGATCAGACCGATCTTTTCGTAATGGCGGATCATCCTTTCGGAGACGCCGCTCTCGCGCGAGGCATGTCCGATATTCACAGCTTAACTCTATTGAGGCGCAAGGCATTGCTGACGACACTGACGGAGGACATCGCCATGGCCGCCGCCGCGATGACCGGCGAGAGCAATATCCCGAAAGCGGGATAGAGCACACCCGCTGCCACCGGCACACCCAGCGCATTGTAGAAGAAGGCGAAGAACAGGTTTTGCCGGATATTGGCCATGGTCTTCTGGCTCAGGCTCCTGGCGGTGACGATGCCCGTCAGGTCGCCCTTAAGCAGAGTCACCCCGGCGCTTTCCATCGCCACATCGGTGCCCGATCCCATCGCAATTCCGACATCGGCCGCCGCCAGCGCGGGCGCATCGTTGACTCCGTCGCCCGCCATCGCAACCACCGCGCCTTCCTCACGCAGCCGCGCGACGACTGCACTCTTGCGGTCGGGCAGCACGTCTGCCTCGACTTCCTCGATGCCGAGCCGCCGGGCCACGGCCTCAGCGGTCGTGCGGTTATCGCCGGTCATCATCACGATCCGGATGCCGGATTTCTTCAACGCCTTAAGCGCCTCAGGCGTACTCGCCTTTATCGGGTCCGCGATCGCGAGAACTCCCGCTACTTTGCCATCCACGGCCATGAAGATGGCGGTCGCCCCTTCGGAACGGAACTCTTCGGCGGAGGCTTCCAATGCCCCGATCCCGGCGCCCAATTCCTGCATGAAGCGGTCATTCCCCAGCGCCACCTTGTGGCTTTCGACCGTGCCGGACGTGCCCTTGCCCGTGGGTGCATCGAAATCCTGCACCTCGGGAATCGCAATCCCGCGCTCCAGCGCGGCATCAACGACAGCCCTGGCCAGCGGATGTTCGGACGGGCGCTCGATGGCGGCTGCGAGGCGCAGCAGCTCCGCTTCGTGATATCCCTCGCCCGCAACGATCCGCGTCAGTGCAGGCTTGCCTTCCGTCAGCGTTCCGGTCTTGTCGACCACCAGCGTATCGACCTTCTCCAGCAGCTCGAGCGCCGCGGCATCCTTGATCAGCACGCCGAGCGAAGCGCCGCGCCCCACGCCGACCATGATCGACATGGGCGTGGCGAGGCCCAGCGCGCAGGGACAGGCGATGATCAGCACCGCCACAGCCGCGACCAGGCCATAGGTGAAGCGCGGTTCCGGCCCCCAAATCGACCATGCGGCAAAAGCCAGCAAAGCGACCGCCAGCACGGCGGGCACGAACCAGCCCGCGACCTGGTCCGCCAGCCGCTGAATCGGCGCGCGCGAACGCTGCGCTTCCGCCACCATCTGGACGATGCGGGAGAGCATAGTGTCCCGCCCCACCGCTTCCGCGCGAATTACCAGCGCCCCGGTCTGATTGATCGTGCCGCCGATCACGCGGTCACCAACGTCCTTGGTCAAGGGCATGGATTCGCCGGTAACGAGCGCCTCGTCGAGCGTTGAATGACCCTCCTCCACCGCGCCATCGACAGGCACCTTTTCGCCCGGCCGGACCCTGAGCCGGTCCCCGACCATGACATCTTCAAGCGGCACTTCGGCTTCGCTGCCGTCATGGGCAATGCGTCGGGCGGTCTTGGGGGCGAGCCCAAGCAGCGCCTTGATCGCGCCGGAGGTGCGGTCGCGGGCGCGCAGTTCGAGGACTTGCCCCAGCAGTACGAGCACGATGATGACTGCAGAGGCCTCGAAATAGACCGGAACATGGCCGCCCGGTCCACGGAAAGCAGCCGGGAACAGCTGCGGCGCCATCAGCGCGATGACGCTGTAGAGCCAGGCTATACCCGTCCCCATCGCGATCAGAGTGAACATGTTGAGATTGCGGCTGACCAGTGAAGCCCAGCCGCGCTGGAAGAAGGGCGCACCGGCCCAGAGCACCACCGGCGTTGCCAGCGCGAACTGGACCCAGGCGGATATCTCCATCGGCATCAGCCGATGGATTGCCGGGAAGACATGGCCGCCCATCTCCAGGATGAAGACAGGTGCCGCGAGGACCAGCCCAATCCAGAAGCGGCGCGTCATGTCGATCAGCTCTTCATTGGGGCCGGCATCGGCGGTGGCGATTTCAGGCTCCAGCGCCATGCCGCAGATCGGGCAGGCCCCCGGATGATCTTGCCGGATTTCGGGGTGCATCGGGCAAGTCCAGATGGTCCCTTCGGGGAGAGGCTCTTGCTCGGCTTCGCTCGACGGATTCAGCCAGCGCTCCGGGTCGTCGCTGAATTTCGTCAGGCAGGAGGCGCTGCAGAAATGAAACTCCTGCCCTTGGTGATGCGCATGGTGCGGCGTTTCGGTAGGGTCGACCGACATGCCACAAACCGGGTCTGTCGCGGTGGCTGAGCTTTGATGCTGGCCATGCGCAGCACCATGCCCCAGACCATGTTGATGCCCGCATGAACCGTGTTCGTGATTCTGGCTTGTCATCGGCTTTCTCCTTTGCCGATACAACAAATGCACCTTAACACGATGTCAGAGTCAAGCGCGAACCCTGTTTGGCCGCAATGGATCGCCTGCCGGTCTAGTTTCCAGCCGCAACATCGCTATCATGCCTAAGCGGGCCGACGCCGCCAACCCATGCGCTCATGTCGACTTCATCCGAAACCTTCCACGGCACACCCGAACTGGTCAGGAACAGTTTCTCCATTTCGGGCCTTGTGAAGGGCCGCGATCCGAGCCGTCCGAACACCGCCATCTGGCCGCCGGTCTCATCCACCGCACGGTCACGGTCAAGCCCCTTGCTCATCGCCAGCGCCGGGCCCTTTGTCCTGGCCCAGGCGATCAACTCGGGCTTGGGTGCAGGCGAGAAGCCATAGAAATTGGGCTGGCTGTCAGGCGAGGTGAGCTGCAGCACCTTCATCCCGTTCACCCCGTCGGCGACATAGGCGAACAAGGTCGCATTGGTGCTGCCCACCACCACGTCTTCGGCATCGTTGAGCGTGCCGCCAAGCGTCTCTTTCGCATAGACCTTCGGTGAGAGCGGGCGCGTCACATCGAGGATCACCAGCCCGTCCTGCTTCGCCGCGACATAGGCATAGGTGCGCGCGATGTAGAGCCGCTGCGCATTGGCAAGCGCCACATCACCTTGCGGCATATGCACCGGATTGCGCAGATTGGTGACGTCGAACAGTCTTATGCCGCTGGCGTCCGTGACCCAGAGGTAGCGGAACTGGATCGCGCTCGCCCGCGCATCGTCAAGCTCGCGCACGGCAGCGACTTGCGGATCGAGCGGATCGGTCAGGTCGAGCACCACTAGCCCGCGCGCGGTGGTGATATAGGCAACCTCGCCCGCCAGCTGGATATGCTGCGCACCGTCCAGCACGCCGCCTTCGTTCCACGCCGTGCCGCCATTGGCAAAGGTGGCGCGCTTGAGCTTGTTGTTGCGGAAATTGCCATCGGCCAAGGTGTTGACATCGACCAGGATCAGACCCTCCTCGGAGTCACTGATCGCCGCATAATCGTAAATCGGCAGGAACGCCTGCTCCTGGTTCATCGCGCGGATTTCCGGCGTGTTGCGCGTCGGCGCGATTGGCTGGTTGGTCGCCAGCGCCATGCAGGTGGCATTCTTACTCTTCACATGCGTGTCATGGCCCAGCGCGCTGAAGGGCGCGGTTAGAATCCGCTCGGACACGCCCTTGTTGGCGATGGAGGCAACGTCATAGACACGGAAGCCGCCCTTCCCTTCCGCCACGAACATGTATTCGCCGCGCAATTGCAGGCAGCGGACCGCATCGCGTGTGCCCTCATGGACATTGGCGAATTGCTCGAAAGCCTTGGTTTCACCTGACAAATCTTCGTCGAAAGCCTTGCCGCGAGTCCAATCCTTGAGCTCGCGATCATTGCCCTCGACATGCATGCGCCAGTAATCGGGATAGGCATATTTGTGCAGATAGGAACCCAGCACCGCCTGCGGCTCGTCCCATTCGGTCACGCGGATCGCCTCGAAACCGTTTTCCTCGCCGACCCATGCGTTCATCCCCACGAAATTGACGAAATTGGTGCCGAGCAGCAGCAGCTGGCTCATGACCGCATTGTTGTCGTCATTCACCGAGAGGTGGCAATCGGTGCAGGTCTTGGTCTCTGTCTTGCGCACCGTATGCGGGAAATGTGGCGCAAAGGCCTGGCTGGAGAAGCCGCTCGCCGCAATCGGCGGCTGCTGCACATAGATCCGTTCGCGGTTTATGTTGGTCGAGCTCAGCACCAGCGCGCTGGTGCTGCGAACCGGAGCAATCTGGTTGCCCTTGGTGGTCTGGTGCTTGCCAAGCTGGAACATCTGATCGCGCGCCACCTGCGGATTGTAGGTCGCGAAATTGCGCGTGGTCTCACCCTCATAACGGTGCAGTTTCGACTTCCAGTTTGCTTCAATCGGAAGGTGGCAGCCACCGCATGAAGTGGTCCAGGAAAGGTGGCAGGTGAAGCACGCCATCTCGCCTTCCCTATGCGCACGATCGCCCTTCGCGACGCCCGGCCCGAAAGCGAAACTGCCGTCCTCAGCCCCCCATTTGCTCATCAGCTTGGCGCGCGCCGCCTTAGGATTGAAATGCGCGCTGTCCCGATCAACCGCTTCCTTGACGAGGCTCACTTCCCACTGGAGATCGGGATCGACGATCGATCTCTGGATCAGCACGCGCTCCCCATTGGCGTCTTCGCTCCATTCGAAGCGGCGCTTGCCATCGGGGTTGCGCAGCAGCGCAAGGTCGTGGCCCTTGGGCGGCGCGGCCGGCCCGCTGGTGCGGAGCGTGGGATATGCATCGGCGGTACCGTGACAATCGACGCAACCGATCTCGATTGCGTTGGCAACCTCGCCATAGATCAGCCCATTGCCATGGCTGTCCTGCGCATAGTGGCAATCTGCACATTGCATGCCCTTTTCGGCGTGGATGCTCATCATGTGCACCGACTTGCCCGGATTCACGCCCGGCTCGACAAACTTGCCTTCACCCTGTTTGCGCCATTTCTCGGGATCGTCGGGGCTGACGATCTTGCCATCGGCGTCGAGCAGGTTCCCTTCGCGATCGCGCTTCAGGATCGCGCGGAAGTTCCACCCGTGGCCATGGTAATCGGCGAACTGCGTATCCTTGAGCTCTGGGTTGAGGTCATAGACATTGCGCAGGAAGTCCAGATCCGCCCATTTGCCCTTGGGCGCGGCGCCTTCGGGATTGCGATCGAGCACAGCCCGAACCTCTTCAGCCGTCGGATATTTCTGCTCCTTCGGCCACATGAAGGGGGCATCGCTCTCGTAATCCCACATCGTGTAGCCGAGATAGCTGTTCAGGAAGATGTTGGGCTGGTGCATGTGGCAATTCATGCATTGCGCGGTCGGGATCGCGCGGGTGAAGGTGTGCCTCAGCGGGTGGCCTGATTCCTTGCGCGCACTATCGCTGTGCTGCTTGAGCGCGTGGCCACCTTCCGCCCCTCCAACAGAATCCGGCTCTTTCACCGCGCCGTGGCCTGAACCATGGCCTTCGTCATGGCTACCGGTGCGGCCGGTCTCGTAAAGCTGCGCAATCGTGGGATCGACGGTCACGCTCTGCCCGTCGCGGCCGTATTTGGCGTAGATCAGCGAGTGGCGCGGCTCGCGGTCATTGGCATAGACCACGTGACAGGCTGCGCAGCCGGAATGGCGATAGTCGCCCGGTTGGTCGTTTGTGCCCATGAACCACAAGAAAGGATCGTTGAGGCGCGTCTTGTGCAAATTGAGTACCGGGATCGCCACGCGCAGGCCCGTGCCCCGGGCGCGGTTCGACTGCTTGAGGTCCGGCCGGCCCGGCTCTTCCAGCCGCTGGATCGACCCGGTCGGATTGGGCAGGCCGATCTCCGCGAATTGCGAACCGATGTTGCGCCCGCCCCGCTCGAACACACGGAACACGTCCGCAGGCGGAACCACATGCCAGGTGGGCAGCGGATACATGGCGGCAAGCGCGCCGCGCGACTTCTCTGCATCGGTCACCGTGCCCGGCGTTCCGCCCGTTCCCGGGCTCTCGATCTTCGCCGCTTCACCTTCGCGCGTGTAGGCCTCGCCCAGGACGTAGTTCTTGTAGGGCAGGATGCCGTTGTTATAGGCCGCGCCGCCCCACAGCATCGCCCCGGTCGCCATTAGCGATCGCTCACCCGCCTCGATGATATCGAGATGGCAGGCACCGCAGGCTTCGCGCGCCACGCGCAAATCGCTGGGATTGACGAAGCGCACGAACTCGGGCGATTCATTGTTCAGCAGCGCATAGCTCTGCTTCGGATTGGCGGATGCGGGATAGTGCCAGCTTTCCGGAAATCTGGGTAGCACATGCGCCTTCTCGCGCGCGGCGACATAGAGCGGATCGTCATGTGCCAGGCTTGAATCGCCTGTGACCGTCACATCCCCGCCATGGCAATCGACGCAGCCGAGGTTGACTGCAGGCGTTTCATGCATGGTCGGCTGGTCGGTGCGGACATGGCAAGAGAGGCAACCATCCGACTTCGCCATCATATCCGCAACAGTCTGGCGCGCAGGGGCAGGCGGAGCGGTTACGCGGCTATAATCGCGCTCGACCGGCTTCTCTTCTTCGGAGGCCCGGCTGGTGCCCGAAATGACCAGCGTGACCCCGAAGGTCAGCATGGCGATCGCCAGAGCGAGAGAACGAATGATACGCATCAATAGGTCACGATCGCATTTGCCAGCACCGAGTAAAAAGTGCGGTCGTTGCCGAGGCTGTCAAACAGGTCGCGGAAGCCGTCGCCCGAAACAAGCGCGGCGGCGGAAAGGCGCAAGACGATATTCTGCGTGGCCTTGGGCCGCCAGATCGCAGCGGCGGAAAGGTCATAGCCTATATCCTTGGGGATCGACCCTTCGACGCGCAGTGCCTGCAGAGTCGATGTATCCTCGAACCACAGATGGTTGGCATTGGCGGAGACGCGCAGTTCGGGCGTCAGATCGAAATCTGCCCCTACCCCCAACAGCATGGTGCCCGGATTGTTGAAGTTCGACTGCCCCTCTTCCTTCGAGCTGCGCAGCGAATTGAGGATGCCGTTGCGCCCGTTCACCGCGACGGCGCGCCCGCCGCCGGCGAAGGGAATGGTCTGCCTTATCCAGTAGCTGGTGTCTGCTCCGGCGAAGATCGGATTCTCGAAGATCGCATCGAAACCGCCCTCTGTATCGTCATAGGGATCGCCATCGCCGCTGGCATAAAGGCCAGATAGGCGGAACCGCATCCAGTCATGGTCATAGCTCAGTTCGATTGCGCCGAACTGCGCGTTGATGTCCGCCGGGCGGTCTGTGAAGAAACTGTTGCGATCCTCGCCCAGCGCCCAATAGGCGCTAGCGGTCAAATTGATCCGACCGATCCGACCATCCGCATTGTAGCCGAGATAGATCACGTCGTAATCGCGCCCGCGCAAGGTACCGAGCAGCGCCGGGCGCACCGGGAAGCCGTTGTCGTCTATATGGACGTCGTTCCCCTCGCGGTTGCGATTATACACGACCGTCACCTGACTGGTGAGCGCAGGAATCAGGAAATCCTGGCGATAGGCATTGGCGACGAACACAAAGTCATCGCGCGGGCTCTGCAGAATTGCGTTGAGCCCGCTGTTGGTATCCTTCTCCAGTCGCCAGAAAGCGCCAAGATTATACTGGAAGCGATTGTTGTCGCGCGACCCGAAGAAGCGCAGGCCAAGCTGCTGGTCCTGAAACAGAAAACCGCGGAAATCGGACTGAAACGGCTGGATACCGAGCCGCAGGCTGTCGAAGTCGTAGCGCGCCGAGGTGTTGCGGATATGATAATCCAGAAACAGCTCCTGCACGCCCACGAAATGGTCACTGCGGTGACTCGGCTTTGACGGCTCGACAAACAAAACGCGCTTTTCAGGCACATCGACATAGTTGAAATTGAAAGCCAATGTCGCGCGATATTCGATCTCCGGCGGCTTGAAGGCGGTGCTGCCCTTCACCAGCGCCGCCCCCACTATGAAGGTCTGCGCAAAGACCGGGCTGAAGCTGTGGCCGAACACGTCGACACGGTTCGGGTCTTCCGTGGTCTGAACGCCCACGGGAATCGGGAAGGTGCGCGGTTCGAACACCGTATCGCTGACGGCATTGGCGATGAAGAACCAGTCATGGCCCTTGATCGGCAGCCACGGCACCTTGTCCGGATTGATCGGCCGGTCACCCTTGTAGGTGTTCTGGTGATAGGGATCGAACCAGCGTTCCTTCACCAGCCCCAGGCTCTGGATCAGGCGCCAGCGATCGGGAATCGGGATCTGGTCGGTCGGGAAGGCTTCAGGCGGTGGAGCGCGAACCGCGCCGGCGTTGGTCTGGTCGATCCGGTCGGGTAAGGGGTCAGTATAGTCGGGCCTGCGGCGACCTTCGATGATCTGCGGATCAACTGGCGGAAATGCTTCCGGGTCTGTCGACTGCTCGACCCAACCCTCATTTCTCTCTTCGCCCGCAGCCTCGTCTTGCGGCGCAGGTTCCTGCACCGGCTCGGCAGCAGGCGCGGCCTGCATCAACGCGAGCGGAAGGAGGAATGAAGCGGCCATTTACAGCCCCTCGCACACGTTCTGCGCGGGATCGTCGAGGAAGGGCGCAAAGGGGCAGTTGACATAGCGCAGCCGCACTTTCGCATCGCCCAGATCGACCACGATATTGTCCGCACGGATTGCCTTGGGCGCATTGGCGATTGTCCCGGTGCGCACCCCCGCGTTGTTGAGGCCGAGGAAGCTCGTCATGTCGTCCTGGTCGATTCCGTCGCCTGAAACGCCGATCCCGCCAACCAGAGTATTGCCGCGATAGACCGGCACCGAACCCGGGAAGATCTGGATACCGTTCGCAAGGCGCGGAGTGCCCGCAGGCGAATTGGGCAGTGCGGTGCAGCCCTGCGGCGTATCGGGATCGACACCGCCGCTGTTGATGAAGCCGAGATGCGCGACGATATTGCCCGCCACCAGATCGGTCTGCAGACCGACCGCGAAGGGGCTGAACTGCGAACTCTGCATCACCGAGAGCGGTCCCGGCGCACGGCCAACCTCTCCATCGGGGAAATATGGGCGAGAGAGATTGCCACCCGAACGGTCGGCAAAGGCGAAGGCGCCGGTCAAGGCATTGGGATCGCTCAGGAAATCGCGCAGGCGCTGGACATAGGCGGCGACTGTGGCGGGCCCCATGCTCAGCTCTTGCCCCGCCGTGGCGCTGGAGAAAAACGTCGCGGTGCGCGCCTTTTGCAAACTCACATCGGTGCCGAAGATCGGCCCATCGGGAGAGCGCACGATACCAAGCACCTGGCCATAGGTGTCGACCAGACTGACGGTCGCCTGCATCCGGCTGTCGAGCGGGCGGCGGATCTGTGCCCTTGAGCGCGACAATACCAGGAAGGCCTCTTCCAGGATCGCCCGTGCTTCAGCCGCAGTTATCGGCTGCGCGATGCTCCCACCGTCGGTACCGGCCCTCACGGGATAGCGCGGATTGCCGCTGCCATCGGTCAGGATATAGGCGTCGGGATTGTCGAACTCGGCAGCCGTCGCGCGGCGTACGCCCGATGCCTCGCTGCCATAGGTCACTCCGGCCTGGATCGTTCCATTGCTGTAACCGGGCACCGCCACCAGTCCGCCCGCCGGGCCATTCACGGCGCCAAAGCTGGTCTGCAGCGGGCCGAGATCGCTGACCGTCATATCGGTGAAGCGCAAGGAAGTGCCGTCGACATTGATCCGGTCCGCGGTAACATCCGGCGGCGGCGCGAAGCCCTGAATCCCCGCCAATGCGGCGGCCTCTTCATCATCGGAATCGGTGTCGAGAATGTTCGGATCGAAGCCGTAATCACCGTCACCTGCGACGCCGATCCCTCCCACGACCACGCCGTTCTTGTAGATCGGAAATCCGCCCGGATCGGCGGCAAGCCCAAGCGGAGAGCGCTTCGGCCCGATCAGCGCGCCGGGCCCGCCGCCTGCATTGTAGCGCGCGGAAAGGTCGGAACAGGGCAGTTGGCTGAATTGCACGCCGAACAGCGGGCCGCTCTCAAGCCCGACAGTGGTGGGCGCTGGCGGGAAATGTTGCTGCACGATCTGGCTCGCCGTGCGGCTGGAAAAGGCATTGCCGCCACTCGACAGGTAAGCCCCGGTGATGGCCTTGGCGATGGCCGCTGTGCTGGTCGGGACCATTGCGCCTTGCAGGCCCACTTCGGCACCCGCAGTCGCCGTACCGCCAATCGTCTCGCGGCTGACCGTGGTCATTGCCGGGCTACCGTTCATCGCGAATACGGCCAGCACATTGCCGACCCGGTCGACCACGGCGATGGTCGCAGGCAGACCGCGCGCCTGAGCCTCACCCACCGCCTGCGCCAGTATCTGCTGCACTTCCGCGACTGAAAGCGATTCCGCCGCCGGATCGGCAAATACCCGCCCGGATGCGGGCGGCGTAGGTGTAGGAGCGGGAGTGCCGCCGGTGGGCGCAGGCGCATTGCTGCCTCCCCCGCCACAGGATGCCAGCGCCAGTGCCAGTGCGGCGACGAGGCTGACCGGCGCTCGCGCGAAATCCCGCATCAACGCAGCGCCCCCACTGCTGACGCTGCCTGTCCCAGGGCCTGGCGGAACTCAGCCGGGCGGTAGGAGTTGGGCGCGCTCACTGCGGCATAGGCACGGTTGATATTGGCGCGAATACCCGCTGCCGCACCCACGGTCACGCGGCCTTCACGCACCAGTGCGTTGAGCAAGGTATCGACCGCCATTACCGCCTGGACCGACCCTGCATAATCGGTGAAACGCGGGCGCGTTGCCTTGCCAGCGATACTGGCGATAACTGTGAAAGCGTCATTGCCGTCATAGCCGCGCGCGGCGAGCGCATCGGACAGGCTGGCCGCCTTTCCGCGCAGCGCGACCGCCGCTTCCTGGCTGGCGCTGCGCCCCTTGCCCATCGCGCCGTGGAAGTCGCGGCTCGCGGCGAGGAAACCCTCGGCCTGCGATGGCGCCAGCGCACGCGCAACAGCGGAGAGCGTGATGATGTTTTCATCGTTGAAGGGCGGATTGCCGAATGGGATCGGGCGTCCGGGATTGGATTCGAACGTCAGCTTGCGCCGCGGCCCGTCGGTGATTGCGCGATGACAGCTGTGGCAATCGTAGAAATAGAGCTGTGGGAAGATACCCTTCATCCCATAGTCGGGGCGGGCGAAGAGATCGGTGGCGCGGCGAACCGCCTCGGCCTGTCCCACCGCCCATAGCCTTACGCTGTCACTGCGAGGCTTGCGGTCGAGATAGTCATCATCCTCGTCATGATGCTGCTGGAGCGCGGAAAACAGATCGAGCTCGAAGCTGATGCGCGGATGACCCGCCGCCATCATCGAGTGAGTGACGAACTGGCCTGTCTTGGTGCTACCATAATGGCAATCGAGGCAGACCCGCGCGCGGACCTGCGGGTTTTCGAGCGGAACCAGCCCGTTCGCGACGTTGGATGCATGCGTAGCAGGCTTGGCATAGTGCAACGCCAGCCAGCCGCCGGATGGCCCGTGGCAGCTCTCGCAGCCAACGCCGTCGCTCGTGTGGAAGCGCGCGCCGCGCTGGCTCTCGGGCACAAAGGTCGCATGGCAACCAAGGCACGCCTGAGCAGAAGTCGCAGCGCCCAGCCCCAGGCTCTGAGCGATTTGGCGTCCGCGCGGGCTGGCCAGCACGGCATAGGCACGGCTGTGCGATCCGCTAGCGGCGCTTGGTTCCTGCCAGGTCGCGATCTCGTCCTGCCGCACGACCGCACCATTGCCTTCCGCACGGCCGTGGCAAGTCGATCCGGCACAGGTCGCCACGCCTTCATATCGTACGCCCGGCGATTGCGCGCGCGCATCCTCAGGCCCGATACCGCCTGCCGCATAGAGCAATGCGGTGAACGCCAGCAGCGTCGCCAGTGCGGCAAGAATTGTTGGCGTCATGCGCGGAGCAAGGCTTGCTCCCCCGCGACCCGACGGAATTCGACCGAACACAGCGATCATGCGCCTCCCTGTCACCACCGGCCAGCCACCGGTTGTCCGCCCACCTAGGGCCGATCAGCAGTTCCGGGCCATTGCGAATGACCCACTTGTGCGCCCCGTCGATTCTCTCGCATCATTCCCCGGCAAAGCCAAGGTTGCGCTGGACCCTTTTATCCTTCTTCGTTTTCCAGAGCCTGCGCGAGCAGGTCCAACTGTATCGTGCAGCCTTCTGCGATCAAGGCATCAGCAGTGCCTTCGGGTTGATCCGAAGCTTCGACCACGGCGAAACGCACTGTCGTCGCCTCCGACGCGTCAGGCCCGCTGATCCTGTATTCGCTGCCCGCTTCCAGCTTCAGCCGCTCGCTGTCCAGTCGGCGCACCATCACACCGTCCCCGAAGGTCACATGGTGGTGATAGTCGCTGCCCGCCGGGCGCAGGATATAGGTCTCTTCGCCTTCCGTCCTGGGCCGCCACAGCTTTACGTCTTCCAGGGCAGGCACACAGACAGTGCCGGACTTGGTCACATCGACATACCAGAGGTTGGGACTGCGCACTTCGCCTTCGCCTGCCCGCGCGGCGCCCGTTCGGACCCGCAAGGCCGAGCTCTGCCGTGTGAGTTGCGAGAAACGGATGCGCGTATTCGCACCACGCGCACCGGCGCGATAGGTGCCCGGGCCGCGCAGCACGCGCGTTCCCGATTCGTTGAGCACCGTGACCTCGTCACCTTCGTTCAGCGTGATCCGGTCATTGTCGCCGACTTTTTTGCCGACCGGATAGCTATCGGCAGATGGGCCCGATGACTTGACGACCACCCCCGCCATTGCGGGCGCAGCCGCCACCATCGCGGCGGTCGCCAGCGCCACCGTGAAAGTCTGCTTGATCCTGCTATCCCAGAACATAGGCCCCCTCGTCGCCTAGATTGCCGACCCGGTATATCAGATTCTTCAAGGCCTTGTCAGCCTCATTGCGGGCTAAAATTGCCTGCAGGGTCGCAAGCGCCTGATCCCGGTGGGAAGCTAACATGGCTAACGCCTCGGCCAACGCCATGCGGTCCGCTTCGTCGAAATCGGGCGCGGGCTCCATCAGTTCAACCGGCCTGGCACGGCCGCGCAACACCACCTTGCCCATCGGCCGCCACCATTCGAGCGTGGTCTTTTCGGCAAACTCGCGGCTCGCCATCACCGAGGAATCGAGCGCCTTGTTGGCCGCCTCCAGCCGCGCGGCGGTGTTCATGCTGTCGCCAAGGGCAGTGTACTGGATGCGATTCTCTCCGCCGAAATTGCCGACCACCGCTTCGCCGAAATGCAGGCCCACGCGGGTCTTGCCGACGGGTGGCAGCGAAGGGTCCAGTTCGGCCACCCATTTGCGGAAATCTTCGCCAGCCTGCCAGATCGCATAGCCAGCCTTTGCCGCGCGATCGGCATCGTCGGGTCGGGCGATCGGCGCACCCCAGAACGCCACCACCGCATCGCCGACGAATTTGTCAATCACGCCGCCATGGTCGAGCACGACCTTGCTCAGCATTTCGAGATAGCGATTGAGCACTTTGGCAACCTGCTCCGGCGTCATCGCGTGGCTCATCTTGGTGAAGCCTTCGAGGTCGGAGAACAGGACATAGATCTGCTTCTTTTCGCCATGCAGGCTGAGCAGACCGGGCTTGTCAATGATCTCTCGCGCCATTTCCTTGGGCAAATATTTGCCCAGCGCACCTTGCGCGAAATTGCGCTGCACCGCACCCGAAGCGCGTGCCGCAGCGGTTACGGCTGCAAAGGCGAGCACCCAGCCCACGATCCAGCCTGCGGCGGGCACGCCATAGGTGTCTATCCCGCGCCACTGCATCGAAAACGGGACACCCACCAGAATGGCGATCGCAATGCCGATCAGCGGGTATATCCGCCAATTGCTGAACTCGAGCAATGCGGTAAGCGTGGCCGTGACGATCATCAGCACTGCCAGCACCCACAGGTTGAGCCCCGGCAAGCTCGGCATGCGTTTCCCGTCGAGCATTTGCGCGATCATATGCGCGTGAACCGCCATTCCTGGCGGAATCTCGTCGTTGTAAGCCGTGAGCGAGGTCGGAACTCGATCGATATCGACCAGATCGGCGCCAATGATGACATAGCGGCCCCGAACACTCGATTCGAGCAAAGCCGCAGCTTCTGGAATCGCCAAAAGATCCGGATCGGTGAAAGTGTCGATCGCAAGTTCGTTGAACAATGGTTCGACCGGGGCACGTTCGGCTTCGGGGTTGGCCGCAGCCTGTTGCTCTTCCTCTTCGCACCTTCCGCAGATGCGATAAGCGATCGAGCCCTCATAGCCCGGAAGTGTGCGCGCACCTTCGCCCGCGGCCTGCAACATTGCCCGGCCCAGGACCGGAGGCAGATCGGGCTCGATCGTCGGCCAACGCCGGGTAACACCATCGGCGTCGCTCAACCGGATGCTGGCGGGGAAGGCGTTGCTTCCTTCCAGCGCGGCCAGGAACTCTTCAAGATAGACCTGCTGATCGTAGGTGATGTCGTATTCATTGGTCGCGATATTCGCATAGGCGACTGCTGTCGGCGTACGCATATTGCGCAAGGCCTCGACCAGTTCCGCGTCTTCATCCTGCACCTGGTCAAACAATATATCGACGCCGATTGCCTTCGCGCCCATCGTATCGATCGTCTTGAGCGCATCAATGAGCACGCTTCGGGGCAAAGGCGATCGCTTGCGCGCATTGATCAGCGTTTGTTCGTTATAGGCGACCATCAGCAGGCGTTCGTCCTGCTCGACCCGCTCCGCAAAGACGAAGCTGCGCAAGTCGAAAAGACCGCGCTCGGCATCACCCGTGATCGGCAGCGCCCAGCTATAGCGCGCTATCAGCACCGCAATCAGGACCATCACCGCGGTGAAGACAAGCCGCTGCGGCCCGGCCTCGCGCACATTGCGCCAGCCGCGGGTGATGAAATTACCGCTCTCGGATATGTCCGAGTCCATTGCACTCCCCTGGGACCCGGAGGGAGGAAAGCGTGTTCGCGCCGCCAAATCAAGGCGCTGGCACGATTATTCGGTGGGCGGTGTCCACGCAAGGACAGGCTTGCGCGCGGCCTGCGTCTCGTCCAGCCGACGACGCGGCGCGAAATAAGGCGCCTGTTTCATGCTCTCGTCACCCGCCAGCGCACGCTCGGCCACACCGCGTAGCGCAGCGATGAACTGGTCGAGGCTGGCCTTGCTCTCGGTCTCGGTCGGCTCGATCAGCATCGCGCCATGCACCACCAGCGGGAAATACATAGTCATCGGATGATAACCCTCGTCGATCAGCGCCTTGGCAAGGTCCAGCGTTGAGAGCCCGTCGCCAAAGCCCTGATCGCCAAACAGTGCCTCGTGCATGCACGGGCCGCTCGCGGCAAAGGGCGCGTCGAGCAAATCTTCCAGGCTGCGCAGGATGTAATTGGCGTTGAGCACCGCATCTTCCGCCACTTGCCTGAGGCCGTCCGCCCCGTGGCTGAGGATATAGGCAAGCGCGCGGGTGAACATGCCCATCTGGCCATTGAACGCCGCCATGCGCCCGAAAGCCTGCGTATGGCCGAACTCCTCCGCATTATCCTCTTCGACGAGATGCACCACGCCATCCTTCGTGCGCGCGGTAAAGGGCAGCGGGCCGAATGGACACAGCGCCTCCGACAGAACGACCGGGCCGGAGCCGGGTCCGCCACCGCCATGCGGGGTCGAGAAGGTCTTGTGCAAATTGATGTGCATCGCATCGACGCCAAGATCGCCCGGACGCACCTTGCCGACGATGGCGTTGAAATTGGCCCCATCGCAATAGACGAAGCCGCCTGCCGCGTGCACCGCGTCCGAAATGGCCTTCATCTCGCGCTCGAACAATCCGCAGGTGTTGGGGTTGGTAATCATCACGCCTGCAACGTCCGGCCCGAGCCGTGCCTTCAGAGCCTCGAGGTTGACGCGGCCTTCATCTGTCGCGGGGATATTCTCGACCCGGTATCCGGCAAATGCGGCAGTGGCAGGATTGGTGCCATGCGCGCTTTCAGGCACCAGAATCACTTCACGCGCATCGCCGCGCGCTTCCAGCGCCGCACGAATGCAGAGGATACCGCACAGCTCGCCATGCGCACCCGCCTTGGGGCTCATCGCCACGCCCTGCATCCCGGTCAGTTCGATCAGCCAGAATGCCAGCTCGTTGATGACTTCCAGCGCGCCGCGCACCGTATCGACCGGCTGCAAGGGATGGACATCGGCGAAGCCAGGCATCCGCGCGACCTTCTCGTTGAGGCGCGGATTGTGCTTCATGGTGCAGCTGCCAAGCGGGAACAGGCCGAGATCGATGGCATAGTTCTGGCGGCTGAGGCGGGTGTAGTGCCGCATCGCCTCGGGCTCGGTCAGGCCGGGCAGGCCGATCGCATCGGCGCGATCGAAGCCGCCAAGGCGATTGGGGCCGGAATGAGGTTCGGGCAGGTCAACACCGGTTTCATCGGCATGGCCGATCTCGAACAGCAAAGGCTCTTCCAGCATCAGCGCGCGGTTTCCGGTCACAGTCGCCGGGCCAGCTTGCCCGCTGCCCTCGCCTGCATTCATCTCGGGCTTCCACCCGCTCTTGTTGGGAGCGTTCATGGCAACACCTCCTCAAGAGTGGAAGCCAAGGCTTCGATATCCTCTTCGCTGGTCGTCTCGGTCACCGCGACCAGCAAGCCGCCAGCCAGATTGGCCTCGTCAGGATAAAGCCTGCCGAGCGATACGCCCGCCAGCACGCCCTTGTCCGCCAGCTTGCGCACGATGTCGCGCGCATCGCCATCGATCAGCACAGTGAACTCGTTGAAGAATGCGTCATTGAGGACGGTAACGCCCGGAACCTTCGCCAGCCGTTCGGCAGCCATGCAGGCCATGCGGTGGTTCTCCGCGGCGAGCCGCCGCAGCCCTTTCTCGCCAAGCAAGGTCATATGGACACTGAAGGCGAGCGCGCAGAGGCCCGAATTGGTGCAGATATTGCTCGTCGCCTTCTCGCGCCGGATATGCTGTTCGCGGGTCGAAAGCGTCAGAACATAACCGCGCTTGCCCTCCGCATCCTGCGTCTCGCCGCATAGGCGGCCGGGCATCTGGCGGACATGCTTGGGGTCGCGCACTGCAAAGAGGCCAAGGTAGGGCCCGCCAAATTGCAGGCCCACACCGATCGCCTGCCCTTCGCCGACCACGATATCGGCACCCAGCTCGCCGGGCGACTTGATCGCGCCCAGCGCCACCGGCTCGGTGTTGACGGCGACCAGCAGCGCACCCTTTGCATGAGCCGCCTCGGCAATCTCCGCGAGATTGGGGATGCGCCCAAGGATGTCGGGATATTGCACCACGACACAGGCGGTCTCGTCATCGATCCGCGCGATCAGCCCTTCATTGTCGGGCTGCGGCGAAAGGCTTGGCAAGGCGCCCGCGATCTCGTCGCCGGTGAACTTCGCCATGGTCCGAATGGTTCCGGCATAGTGCGGATGGAGCGCGCCGGAGAGCACGGCTTTCTTGCGGCGCGTGATGCGCGTCGTCATCGCCACTGCCTCCCAGCAAGCGGTCGAGCCGTCATACATCGAGGCATTGGCGACCGCGCAGCCATAGAGCCGCGCGACCTGCGTCTGGAACTCGAACAGCATCTGCAGCGTGCCCTGCGCGATTTCGGGCTGGTAAGGCGTATAGGCGGTCAGGAACTCGCCGCGCTGGATGATGTGATCGACGCTGGCAGGAATGTGATGGCGATAGGCCCCTGCCCCCAGGAAGAACGGCGCATCGGCTGCCGCTAGGTTCTTCTTCGACAGCGCGCGCATGTGCCGCTCGACCGCCATTTCGCTGGCGTGCATCGGCAAGCCGTGGATCGGGCCGGAGAGCCGCGCATCTTCGGGAACGTCGACGAACAGATCGTCGATATGGGCCGCGCCGACCTTGGCGAGCATTTCACCGCGGTCGGCATCAGTTAGTGGCAGGTAACGCATGATCTAATTACCTCAAAAATCTGAAAATGCTCGGATCCCAATCGGGTCCAAGGTGCCGCACCGGTCCAAACAATGGCTCCACGATTGGGCATCAACTGTCGCTGTCAAGATGATCCGCTCGCCCAAGAAAAGCTTGGCCGCTTCATCAAATTCACCATTTCCGCCGATGCCTACTAGATGCACTGCGAGCGCTTCATCACACCGCTCTCCCGGACAACCAAAATAAACTAGATCGCGCTCAGCTTTGGTAGCCACCATATGGCATTCCAGATCCTGACATTGAACAAGCCATCCAGAGACTTGCACGACTTTACCATCCCATGACTGGGGGTTTTCCGCGATCTCGCTTAGTTCGACGATGCCTTCGTTGGCAGTTCCACATGAACTTGTCGGCAATGCCATCAAAAGACAGGCTGCCCAGATCAACGGCGAACGCATAAGAGACTATCGACAAAGGCCTTGTATCCGGCCTCGTCCATCAACCCTTCGAGCTGCG
>NZ_JBNKWF010000004.1:0-119933 GCF_050299635.1 Altererythrobacter sp. | reverse complement strand
CAGTCATCTTGAAGAACCAGCCATCGCCTTCCGGGTCGGTATTGACCAGCGCGGGGTCTTCTTCGAGCTTCTCGTTGGCTTCGGTCACCTTGCCATCGATCGGCGCATAGACGTCGCTCGCGGCCTTTACGCTTTCGACCACGGCAGCATCACCGCCCTGATCGAGATCCGCGCCAATCGCAGGTAGTTCGACAAAGACGATGTCGCCCAGCTGTTCCTGCGCATAATCGGTAATACCCACGGTGGCAGCATTGCCATCGACATCGATCCATTCGTGTTCATCGGTGTAGTAACGCGGCATCGTTCAACTCCCTCGAAAATAGCGATGCGGGACAAAGGGCATGGGTGTGACAGTGGCGGCAAGTCGTTTGCCGCGCACTTCGATCTCGAGCGCAGTGCCTTCGGCTGTCAGCGCGGTATCGACATAGGCCATGGCGATGGGATGGCCGAGCGTGGGCGAAAAGCCACCGCTGGTCACGCGGCCGACTTCAGCGTCGCCCGAGAAGACCGGCGCGCCTTCGCGTGCGGGCATGCGGCCATCGAGCGTGAGGCCTATGCGCTTCGCCTTCGGGCCGTCGGCCAGGGTCCGCGCGACAGCTTCGTGACCCATCCAGCCTCCCGTCTCGCGCCGGGACTTTGTAAGCGCGAAGGCGAGGTCGGCGCTGACCGGATCGATTTCATCCGTCAGATCATGCCCGTAAAGCGGCAGGCCAGCTTCGAGACGCAGGCTGTCGCGCGCACCCAGCCCGGCCGGATGCACACGCTCGTCCGCCACCAGGGCATCGGCCATCTGCTCCGCGTGACTGGCGGGCAGCGATATCTCGTAGCCGTCCTCGCCAGTATAGCCACAGCGCGTGACCCAGACTGGTGTGTCGGCCCAATCGAACAGGCCGCCGGTCATGAAGACGAGGGTTTCGACGCCAGGGATGATCGCGCCCAGCACTGCAGCCGCCTTAGGCCCCTGCAATGCCAAAAGCGCTTGATCTTCATGATGGGTCAGCGTGATCTCGTCAGGCAAGTGCTCGCGCAGATGAGCGATATCGTCCCATTTCATCGCGCCATTGACGACCAGCGCGTAGTGCGGCCCGGCATTGGTGACCATCAGGTCATCCAGTATGCCGCCACCTTGATTGAGCAGCAGCGAATAACGCATGCGCCCCTGCTTCAGGGTCGCTATCGCGCCTGGAAGCAGCTTCTCGAGTTCCTCCGCGGCATTCTCGCCCGATAGTGTGAGCTGCCCCATATGGCTGACGTCGAACAGAGAAGCGCTCTCGCGCGTCCAGTTGTGCTCGGCAACTATGCCCCCGTACTCACCGGCATACTGGATCGGCATATCATACCCGGCGAAAGGCACCATGCGCGCACCAAGCGCGCGGTGCCAGCCGTCGAGCGGCAGCTTTTCCAGTGGGAGGTCTTCGGTCTCTTCTTCGCTCAAATCACATTCCCCAGATCAGGCGCGCAGCAAATCGGAACGATATGCCAGTCGCGCACCCCCTCTGTCGGGAAACCTGAGAGCTTGGCCCGGCGCTCAGCGCGCCCGGCTTACCCCTTCGGTGGCTGCCGCCCCTTCGCAAAAGAGAGGCTGGAAGCGCTTTCCAGAGTACCCATACATGCAGCGGTCCATTGGCCTGAGAGTTTCCGGGGCGGTTGCTCCTTCGGCGCCGCCGGTCTTGCGACCGGAGGACTCTCCCGCTGCCTGTTCGGGACTCGCATCCCGAGGGCAGCTTTGCCCTTGCCCAAAAGCCGCCTGCGGTCAATCTCTCGCAAGTCGATTGGTCGAAGTTTTTCCCCGCTAACCCGCAGAAATCTGCGGTTCTTGTAAGCAAGGCATACAATTATCAGTCGAGATTCAACCCTATCAGATAGAGCGCAGACAGGACGATCCAGATGCCGCCAACCGTCTTGAGCTTGCGCGGCCCCATCCAAAGTGCAACCGGCCGTGCCAGGAAGGCACCAAGCATGGCGCCGGGCGCTGCGAGCAACACCACCTCCCATTGCACCGTGCCCGCCTCGATATGCCAGATGATTCCCGCAATCATGCTGATCGAAGAGACGATGCAGGCGGTCCCGACCGCGAGCAGCATGGGATAGTGCCGCAGGAAGAGGTAGAACGCGACCAGCTCGCCGATCCCGACCGAGAACAGCGCCGTAATCGCACCGCCAGGAATCGCGATCAACGCCAGCACAGCCAGATCGATCGGAGCGAGGGCCGTGCGTTCCGGCAGGTTCCGATTGACTGTCCAGGTCGCAACAATCAGCGCAAGCCCCAGCGCGATCGAGAAGCTCTTGTAGCCGAACAGGATAAGCCGCGGGTCGAACTCAATATGGCGCTGGGTAAAAAGCATAGCCGGGAGCGAGAGCACGAGCACCAGCCCGCAGACCAGCCAGTAATCGCGCGTCGAGACCGGCGCGTGCAGGTCCCCCGGCGGATGGGCTGGCTGGTGGAACAACCGGTCGGTCCACCTGAGCGCGCCAAGCGACATACCAAAGACCTGAATGCCCATTGAAACCGCAGTGACCCTGAGCGGGTCGAGTCTCATGACGCCCAGTTCATGCAGCGCATTGAACACCGGCACGAACACAACGCCGCCGCCTGTTCCCGAAGCATTGGCGATCACCGCCCCAATTACGCCAACGGCGGACAGGAACCATAGCCTGCCGAGAAGCACGAAATCATAGGGAACGGTGAACCAGAGCGCGGCGTAAGCCAGCGCGAGCAATGCGCCGCCGGTGATGGCCAGCCGCGAAGGATGCGGCAAATTCAGTCGAGATTGGGCCGCAGCCATCGCTCGGCCTGTGCAAGATCGACTCCGCGCCGTCCAGCATAATCCTCAAGCTGATCTCGCCCGATCCGGGCAACGCCGAAATACTCCGCTTGCGGATGCGCAAAATAGAATCCGCTGACAGCGGCGGTGGGATACATGGCGAAATTCTCTGTCAGCTCGACGCCCACATTGTTTTCCGCGTCGAGCAGTTCGAACAGCAGCGGCTTGAGCGAATGGTCTGGGCAAGCCGGATAGCCAGGAGCAGGCCGGATACCGCGATATTCTTCCTTGATCAGCGCTTCATTGGTGAGCTGCTCGCCCGGTGCGTAGCCCCAGAGATCGGAGCGGACATGCTGGTGCAGGCGTTCGGCAAAAGCTTCGGCAAAGCGATCGGTCAGCGCTTTCAGCAGGATGTCCGAATAATCGTCCTTGTCGGCCAGGAAGCGCTTCGAATGCTCCTCAATGCCATGGATGCCGACCGCAAAGCCGCCGATCCAGTCACCGTCCGGGTCGATGAAGTCCGCCAGGCAGAAATTGGCGCGGTCACGGCTCTTGCGCACCTGCTGGCGCAGGAAAGGCAGCGTGACATGCTCTTCGCGCCGTACGCGGTGCACCGTCACATCGTCTCCATCGCGCGCGCAGGGCCAAAAGCCTGCCACGCCGCGCGCTGTCAGCCATTTCTCCGAAACGATCCTTTCGAGCATGGCCTCGGCATCGGCCTTCAGGCTGCGCGCGCTTTCGCCCACCACTTCGTCGTCGAGGATGGCGGGATAGGTGCCGTGCAGCTCCCAGGCCCGGAAGAACGGTGTCCAGTCGAAATAATCGCGAAGATCGGCCAGATCCCAATCGTCAAACACGTGCAGGCCGGGCTTGAGTGGAGGTGCGGGCTTGTCACTGTAATCGCATTTGAAGCCATTCGCGCGCGCATCTTGCAGGCTCAGCAACACGCTGGGCGTTTTGCCTGCGCGCACGTCACGGATATGCGCATATTCCGCCGCCGTTTCACTGGCGATCACTTCGCGCTGGGTGTCGGAGAGCAGCCGGCTGGCGACGCCTACCGCGCGGCTGGCGTCGAGCACATGGATCACAGCATTGTCATAGGCCGGATCGATCTTGAGTGCGGTGTGCACCTTGCTGGTGGTCGCCCCGCCGATCAGCAACGGCAGGTCCATCTTGGCGTTCGCCATCTCTTCCGCCACCGTCACCATCTCGTCCAGCGACGGGGTGATAAGGCCTGACAGCCCAATCATGTCGGCGGAATTTTCTTCGGCCGATTTCAGGATTTCCTGCCATGGCACCATGACGCCAAGGTCGATCACTTCATAGCCGTTGCACTGCAAGACGACGCCGACGATGTTCTTGCCGATATCGTGCACGTCGCCCTTCACGGTCGCCATCACGATTGTGCCCTTGGCCTTCGCGCCCTCTGCCTTCTCCGCTTCGATGAAGGGGATCAGATGCGCGACGGCCTTCTTCATCACGCGCGCGGATTTGACCACTTGCGGCAGGAACATCTTGCCGCTGCCGAACAGGTCGCCAACGACATTCATGCCGTCCATCAGCGGGCCCTCGATCACTTCGATGGGGCGGCCTTCGCGCTCGGCCACCAATTGGCGCGCTTCTTCGGTGTCTTCCACCACATGCGCGTCGATGCCCTTGACCAGCGCATGCTCGAGCCGCTTTTCGACCGGCCAGCCGCGCCACTCGGCGGCTTCCTTTTCCTCTTCCTTGCTCTTGCCCTTGTAGCTTTCGGCGAGCGCGATCAGCCGCTCGGTCGCGTCGGGGCGGCGGCACAGGATCACATCTTCGCAGGCGTCGCGCAGCTCCGGGTCGATCGTGTCGTAAACGTCGAGTTGCCCGGCGTTGACGATCGCCATGTCGAGCCCGGCTGGAATCGCGTGATAGAGGAAGACGGAATGCATCGCGCGGCGCACGGTCTCATTGCCGCGGAAGCTGAAGCTGAGGTTTGAGAGCCCGCCCGAAGTCTTGGCATAGGGGCAAGCCGCCTTGATCTCCTTCACCGCCTCGATGAAGTCGAGCCCATAGCGGTCATGCTCCTCAATCCCCGTCGCGACAGCGAAGATGTTGGGATCGAAGATGATATCTTCTGCCGGAAAGCCGATCCCGGTCAGCAGATCATAAGCGCGCTTGCAGATTTCGACCTTGCGCTCCTTGGTGTCCGCCTGGCCCGTTTCGTCGAAGGCCATCACGACCACCGCCGCGCCATAGTCCATGCATTTGCGAGCATGATCGAGGAAGGGTTCTTCGCCTTCCTTCATGCTGATCGAATTGATGATCGGTTTGCCGGACACGCATTTGATGCCCGCTTCCATCACGTCCCATTTGGAACTGTCGATCATCACCGGCACGCGCGCGATGTCAGGCTCGGCGGCGATCAGCTTGAGGAAGGTCTCCATCGCCTTTTCGGCATCGAGCAACCCCTCGTCCATGTTGACATCGACGATCTGCGCGCCGTTTTCGACCTGCTGGCGAGCGACTTCGACCGCGGCGGCATAATCGTCTGCCATGATCAGCTTCTTGAACTTCGCCGATCCGGTGACGTTGGTGCGCTCGCCGATATTGACGAAACGGGCGGTGGAAGGTGCGTCAGTCATCAGGCAGCAATCGTGAAGGGTTCGAGACCAGCGAGGCGCATTTGCGGCGCAACGGATGGGATGGCGCGCGGCGTCAGGCCTTCCACCGCAGCGGCGATCCGCGCGATGTGTTCGGGTGTCGAGCCGCAGCAACCGCCAAGGATATTGACCCGCCCGGTCTCCGCCCATTGCCGTACATGGCTGGCGGTCGTCTCGGGCAGCTCGTCATATTCACCCAGCTCATTAGGCAGTCCGGCATTGGGGTAGGCCATAACCAGCGTATCGGCGAGGCCGGCCAGTTGCTGGATATGCGGGCGAAGCTGTTCCGCACCGAAGCTGCAATTGAGCCCGATGGTCACCGGCTTTGCATGGCGCATGGCATTCCAGAACGCCTCGACCGTATGACCCGAAAGATTGCGGCCAGAGAGATCGGTCAGGGTGAGTGAAACCATCAGCGGGATTTCCCGCCCCTGCTCGCGCTCAAGCTCCTTCACCGCCATCACCGCCGCCTTGCAATTGAGCGTATCGAACACGGTTTCAATCAGGATGAAATCGGCCCCGCCTTCAACCAGCGCAGCAGCCTGTTCGCGATAGACTTCTTTCACTTCGTCGAACGTGACCTCGCGATAGCCAGGGTCTTCGACATCGGGTGAAAGCGACAGCGTCTTGTTGGTCGGGCCCATCGCTCCGCAAACGAAGCGCGGAATGCCGTCCCTCGCGCTGGCATCGTCGCAAGCTTCGCGAATGATCCGCGCCGCCGAAACGTTGATATCATGCACCAGGGCTTCGGCCCCATAATCGGCCTGGCTGATGCGATTGGCATTGAAAGTGTTGGTCGCGAGCACCGTCGCGCCCGCTTCGATATAGCTGTCGCAAATGCGGCGGATCACGCCAGGCTGCGTCAGATTGACCAGGTCGTTATTGCCTTTCTGGTCCTGCGCCAGCCCGGTATCGGCGCCATAGTCTTCGCTCGCCAGCTTCGCATTCTGGATCGCTGTTCCATAGGGGCCGTCCTTGATCAGAACGCGCTGCGCGGCAGCGGCAAGCAAACGCTCGCGGGCACTCATTGCTTTTCTCCTCCGGGCCTCAGGCCCAGCATATGGCAGGTGGCATAGGACAACTCCGAACGGTTGAGCGTGTAGAAATGGAAATCACGCACATCGTCGGCATAGAGCCTGCGGCAGAACTCCGCAGCCACGGTTGCCGCGACCAGTTCGCGCGCATGCGGCATGTTGTCGAGCCCTACGAACAGGTCTTCAAACCAGTCGGGCAGTTCCGCGCCGCAAGCATGGGCAAAGCTGCGGGTACGCCCGAAATTCGTCACTGGCAGGATACCGGGAATAATCAGCTTGTCGATTCCGGCGGCGGCGGCACGATCGCGGAAACGGAAGAAACTGGTTGAATCGAAAAAGAACTGCGTAATCGCGCGATCTGCTCCGGCGTCCAGCTTGCGCTTGAGATTGTCGAGATCGGCCTCCGCGCTCGACGCTTCGGGATGCACCTCGGGATAGGCGGCAACCGATATCTCGAACGGATGCAAGCGCTTGAGGCCAGCCACCAGTTCGGCGGCACTGCAGTATCCCTGCGGATGCGCTTCAAAGGGCGTTCCCGGCGGCCCGCCATCCCCTCTCAAGGCGACGATGTGGCGAATACCGGCCTGCCAGAACTCGTCGGCAATGGCGTCCGTCTCGGCACGGCTCGCGCCGACACACGTAAGATGCGCGGCGACCGGCGCGTTGATTTCCTTTTGCATCCGGACAGACAGTTCGCGGCTCACCTCGCGAGTCGAACCGCCCGCACCATAGGTCAGCGAAACGAAGTCCGGGCCGAGCCGCGAAAGGCGCTCGAGCGTATGGAACAGCGCCGCTTCGCCCTTCTCCGATTTGGGCGGAAAAAACTCGAACGACACGCGGATGTCGCCCGGCAAGCCGGCAAACAGCGGGGTCTCGGCGAAACGAAGCGCCTGATTGGGATAGATCGGGGGGACCATTATGCCCTCTTCCTTGTCCGGGCCTGGGTGGGTTTGCCGTCGCGCCGCTGGCCGATCCAGATCTTGACCACCAGCTCGCTGCCTTCCAGCGCAATCGGCGTGCGCGGTGCAAAGCCCGCATCCTTGAGCATCTGGCTGATTTGCCGGTCGGAAAAGCCCAACCGCGCATGTGCATGGCGTTCGCGCAATTCTTCGCGGTCATGCGCCGCGAAATCGACGATCGCGATTCGTCCGCCGGGGCGGATCACGCGGCCCGCTTCCGCCAATGCATGGGCCGGCGTCAGGGCGAAGTGAAGCACCTGATGGAGCAATACGGTATCGAACTGATCTGCGCCGAAGGGCAGGTCGGTAAAGTCGCCCTGCACCAGCTCCACCTGATCTGTAGGCAGATGCTGCAGTTTGGCACGCGCGACCTTGAGCATCTCGAGGCTCTTGTCGAGCGCGACGATCCGCTCGGCCTCGGGCGCGAACAGTTCCGCCATGCGGCCTGTGCCGGTGCCGATATCGAGCATCTGGCCGATCGGCGCATCGCCCAACGCTTTGCTCAAGGCCTCTTCCACCAGATTGTCCGGGCTGTGCAGGCGGCGCAGCTCGTCCCAATCGCTTGCGTGGCGCGTGAAATAGTTTTCGGCCGTCTCTTCACGCGCGGAACGGATCGCAGTCAGCTTGCGGCGATCTTCATCGCATTGCTGCGCGAAATCGGCGTTCTCGCGTTCGGCGATGGCGAGCAGACGCCCGACCGCTTCAACCAGGGGCGGCGCATTGTCCGATCCGCTCGGCGCGCGCAGGAAGACCCAGCTTCCTTCGCGGCGACGTTCGGCGAGCCCCGCATCGCACAGGATCCCGACATGGCGCGAAACGCGTGGCTGGCTTTGGCCCAGCACCTGCGCCAGCTCGCCCACGGCGAGCTCCATCGTGCCCAGCAGGCGCACGATGCGCAGCCGCGTGGGGTCGGCAAGTGCGCGGAAGATGGTCTCGACATACATTGCGCAGGACATATAAAGATATTTCTATATCTGTAAATTGGCTCTGCGGAGAATATACTGTCGGTGACTAAAGCACGGCTTTCGCAGACCCGCTACTCCGGCGCCTTCACCCAGGCGATTATCGGTGCTTTTCGATCGCGGGATAATCCGGATTGCCAATCACGCTGTCGATGAGAAACTGTTCAACCAGATTGGCGAGTCTGTTCGAACGATCGGGACGCCTGAACCAAAGCAGCTTCCAGTTCGTTAGCGGCCGCAACATTACCAGCCTGGCCCTGACTTCAGGCGAAAGCAGTGGGTCGGCAAGGCAAGCCGCGCCAAGTCCGCGCTCCACCATGGCGGAAACCACGTCCAGATATTCCGAATGGCAGATCACGTTGCGAGGGATAATGCCGGCCGCCGCCATGCCTTCCAGCTGCAAGCGCTCCTGGTCGGAACCGGCCTTGGGCATGATAAACGGTAGCTCGCTGATCTCTTCGGCCGAAGGGTTTCTAGACTTGGCTTGCAGAAGGTCGGGGCTGCTATAGATCCCCCCTCGTACAATCGCGAGCGGAATGGCGCCTGACTCGTGCGGGCGGTCTTCGCGAGAATGATACATGGCGAAATCGATCGCTCCCCGATCCAGTTTGGCTGAAGCCCGGTCAGATGGAAGGCGCACGTCGAAGTCGCATTCGATCATGGGATTTTCGCTGAGAAAGTGGCCGAGACCCGGCCGTACATAGTGATCGAACAGAGCCTGGCCGATACGAATACGGAAGCGGGCCGCCTTGTTGGTCTCGCTTGCTTCAAGACGATGCGCGGCCAGTGCCTGACCAGCACGGTCAAAAGCCTTGAGGTCTTCGCGGAACGCCTGACCGCGAGCGGTCATAGTGGGCTTTCGGCCCGGGCTCCGGGTGAACAGCTTGCAGCCCAGCTGCCTCTCCAGCAGCGCGATCTGACTGCTGACCGATGCTTGCGAGATGTTCAAATGTTCAGCGCATTCCCGAAAGCTGAGCACTTCAGACAGAGACCAGAAAACCTGCAACTGCCGAAGGGTGAAAGGTAGCTCAAGCATTATTGCCGGATACCAAACATATAATCTGAAAACAATGTTTCAGTTTGGCTGGACACTGCTTGCTCCAATCCACGAACGGCACGACTCTGGCCGCTCAAATCCAAAGGTTTGAGGGGAGAGGTATGTCCATGATTCGTGCGAGGATTGCGCGCCCGCAAAAGGCGCGCCTGCCATTTATAGCTGGAACGAGCATTCTGGCGCTCACTGTCGCAGTTACCCCTGTGGCAGCGCAGGAGGCTCCATCGAGCGGCGAGACAGTCGAACAACCTGCCGCAGGGTCGATTGTCGTCACCGGCTCGCGCCTGCGCACCGATGGGATGCAAACGCCAATTCCCGTCACATCGGTCGATGCCGAGGCTCTCGAAGACATGGCCGCAGGCAATCTGATCGAAGGCGTGGGCCAGCTTCCGCAATTCTTCGGAAACCAGTCGGTATCGGCGGTGCAGAAGTCTGGCGAAGGGGGTACCGGCTGGTTCACCCGCGGCGGATACGGCAACCTCGATCTGCGTGGTCTCGGCATCAACCGCACGCTTACCTTGCTCAATGGCAGGCGCATGATTTCGTCCGGCGTGTTCGGCGGCGTCGACATCAATGTCTTCCCAGAAGGCATGATCAAGAATGTCGAAACCACCACCGGCGGCGCATCCGCCGCCTATGGTACGGATGCTGTTGCGGGGGTCGTGAACTTCACGCTCGATACCGATTTCACCGGCGTCCAGGCCAAGGTCCAGGGCGGCATTACGGATCGCGGCGACAGCGCCAGCTACGAAGCTTCACTCAGCTTCGGCACATCGATCGGCGAGCGCGGGCACCTGTTGCTATCGGGAGAGATATTCGACCAGAATGGCGTCCACAATTACAAGGATCGAAACTGGTACGATGCTTGGGGCGTGATCGGCAGCGACGCCTATCCGCAGGTCATTTCCGCCAATTCGAGTTACAACGGCGTTATCTTCGCGCCCGGCACGCCGCTGCAAGGAATGGAGTTCCTGCCAGACGGTAGCGGCATTACGCCGTTCGTCCTGGGCGCTCCGTCGCTTGGAACAATCGGCACCCCTCCTGCGCGCCACTCGGTCGCAAACGGCGGCAGCGGAGACGATCTGGGCGGTGAGCTATTCACGCTCTTCCCCGATGCAAAGCGCAACAGCCTGTTCGCCTACGCCGATTACGAGGTGTCGGACGGCCTCACTCTCTTCGCGCAGGCGGTCAGAGGCCAGAACAAGACGTTCCGCTACAACGACCCGACAGGCTCCTTCAACGGCACGCCCACCACTGCGACGATCTTTCAGGATAACGCTTTTCTGCCAGACTCTGTCAGGCAGACCATGATCGACAACAATATCGACTCCTTCGTCTTGCGGCGCATGGGCAGCACCAGCGACCTGGCCAGGGAAATCTGGCTGCGAGACAACAATGTGATGTATTCCTTCACCGGCGGGCTAAGCTGGGACATCGCAAGCGGCGGTATGCTCGATGGCTGGCACGTGGATGCCTATTACCAATACGGCACCAACACCCGCAAAGCCTATCAGAGCGGAATACGGGTCGATCGCATCTTTGCCGCCCTGGATGCAGTGCGCGACCCGTCTTCCGGCGAGATAGTCTGCCGGACCTCCCTGTTCGGCAATGCCTTCCCGGGCTGCGAGCCGATCAATCTGTTCGGGGCCGGCAATGCTTCGGCCGCGGCGATCGACTACGTCACCGGATTCGAAGCCGGTGAGCAGGTGACTACTCCGATCTTCTACGCCGACAGCGGGTTCGATCGCGGCGAAACCTATAGCTACACGACCGGCAATTCGAAGTTGAACACCACCAGGATGCGCCAGCACCTGGTCGATTTCAGCATGAGCGGAGATGTGCTCGAAGGCTGGGCCGGTCCGATCACGATGGCGCTGGGTGCATCCTACCGCAAGGACAGCGTCAGGCAGTTGGTGCAGGATGTGACCAACCCGGCCTCCGACCATACGAACGGCCATCCCGTCCTGTGCAGTGGAGAAGCGCCCGGCCTGCGCGGCGTCAGCGTTTCGGACTGTCTCAACACGGTTGGCGTTCAATATTCCAAGGTCTCGAACATTCGCGGCTCGATCAACGTCAAGGAGGCATTCGCCGAAGCGCTGGTACCGCTCCTGGCGAACGCCGGGCCGGTCAACGCGCTCAACCTTCACCTTGCCGGGCGCTGGGCGGACTATTCCGGATCGGGCACAGTCTGGGCCTACAAGGCCGGGCTCGACGCGGAAATTGCGGACTTCCTGCGACTGCGCGGCACCTATTCGCGCGACGTGCGCGCCGCCAACCTTTCCGAACGGTTCGACAAGACCGGCGGCGTCGCCGTGCTCGATGATCCGCGCACGCCGAACGTCGTGGAAGCGCTCAATGTCACGCGCTTTTCCGGCGGCAATCCCGCCGTGAACCCGGAAAAGGCCGACACATGGACCGTGGGCGCCGTATTGCGGCCGAGCTTCCTCCCCGGCTTCTCCGTTTCGGCAGACTATTACGACATCAAGATCAAGGGAGCGATCGGGCAACTCGGCTCGCAAGCGGTGCTCAATGGTTGCCTGATCGACAATGTGCCGGAGCTTTGCGACCTGGTGACGCTCGATCCCGGCGACGTGCCAATCCTGGTCGGCGATGTATTCATCAACGTCAACGAGAACCGGGTCCGCGGTCTCGATGTAGAGATGGCTTACAGCACCCCTGTCGCCCTCTTCGGTGGCGATGAGGAACTCTCGACCCGCGTTTTTGCAAGCTGGTTGTTTGAAAACTCGCAAACCCTGGGCAATGGAACCTATACCGATCGTGCAGGACAGACCGGCATCCAGCAGTCCGATGGCGCGCCCTATGGCCTTCCCGATTTCAAGGCGACGGGTAACATCACCTACTCAAATGGCGGTTTCGGAGCCTACCTCCAGGGCCGCTACATCTCGTCCGGACAGCAGGAAAACTCGCTTGGCGATGTCCCGTTGAACAAGGTCGATTCCGCATTCTATCTCGATCTCAAGCTCAGCCAGGAAATCGAGGTTGGATCATCGACATTCGAGATCTTCGCGTCGGTCACCAACCTGCTTGACGAGGATCCGCCGATCACACCCTATTACAGCGTATTCGGCGGGCATTCCGCCCAGACCAACAGCGTCTTATTCGACCTGCTGGGCCGCCGCTACAATGTCGGCGTGAAGTTCAGGATGTAGTTCGGCACGGAGTTCCCATCCCGATCACCGTTTTCTCCAGCCTGGGGCGGCCATAGGCTCGCCAGTGCCGCCCCTTCTTTCTCTTCCGCAAAGGGTGCAGAATGAGCAATGACCGTCAATCGACCTTTGAAATCACGCGGCGGACCGTGATGGCGGGCGCAGCGGGAACAGCCGCACTTGCCGTGGCCAGTCCGGGTTTCGCCCACGATCCAACGCGCAAGCCGAATTTCCTCTTCATCATGGCGGACGATCTCGGTTACGCCGATCTGTCCTGCTACGGTCGTCGCGAGTATCAAACCCCGGTGCTGGACGCGCTGGCACAGCAAGGCGTCCGTTTCACTCACGCCTATGCCAACAGTGCAGTATGCACCGCCACACGGGTGGCGCTCATTACCGGACGGTATCAGTATCGCCTGCCAGTGGGGCTCGAGGAACCGCTGGGCCAGAGGAATGTTGGCCTGCCGCCAGAACATCCGACCATGCCTTCGCTGCTCAAACAGCAGGGTTACTACACCAGCCTGATCGGGAAATGGCATCTCGGCTCATTGCCGGATTATGGTCCGCTCAAGAGCGGGTATGACGAGTTCTGGGGCATACGGAATGGCGGCGTCGACTACTTCACGCACAAGATTTACGGCATGGAAGACCTGTGGGACGGCACGACGCAGATCGATGAGCAAGGCTATCTCACGGAACTCCTCGCCAATCGCACACTCCAGACGCTCGAACAGCGAGCTGGGGACGATCGGCCATGGCTGATCAGCCTCCACCTGACGGCACCGCACTGGCCTTGGGAGGGCCCCGAGGACCAGGAGGAATCCGCCCGTCTCGATGCCAAGGAAGGCTTCGCAATTGCCCATTACGACGGCGGCGATCAGGAAACCTATGCGACGATGGTGACCTATATGGATCGCCAGATCGGCCGCGTACTCGACAAGCTGGCCGAATTGGGAATGGAGCAGGACACAGTCGTCGTCTTCACCAGCGACAATGGCGGTGAACGTTTTTCCGATACCTGGCCGTTCACCGGGAAGAAGACCGAACTGCTGGAAGGCGGACTGCGGATCCCGGCAATCGTGCGCTGGCCCGGCCTGTCAACGCCTGGCAGCGAGAGTGACGCGCAGATCATGTCGATGGACTGGCTACCGACTTTCATCGCCGCGGCGGGCAGTGCGCCCGATCCCCGTTTCCCGAGCGACGGGATCGACATCCGCGAAGCCATCGCCGGACGCGCCCTGCCCGAACGGCCTTTGTTCTGGCGTTTCAAGAACCACGGACAGGAAGCAGCACGTTTGGGTCGCTACAAATATCTCAAGATTGCGGGCAACAGCTTCCTTTTCGATGTGATCGCCGACCCGCTGGAACGGGGAAATCTGAAGGAGCGGATGCAGGACACATTTGCCGACCTCCGCCAGCGATGGGAGAATTGGAACGCGAGCATGCTTGCGAACGATCCCGATGCGCCGTCCTATGGCTTCACCGGCGAGATGCTGGCGGATCACTTCGGCGTGGACAGCTGAATGGCGCGCCATCCGGCGTATGGCCGAACGGCCCCTTGTCAGAACAGCTTGGGTGTCTTCTGCGAAGAGGTGGTGCCGCTTACTGGACTCGAACCAGTGGCCCCATCATTACGAATGATGTGCTCTACCAACTGAGCTAAAGCGGCACTCTCGCCTCTCGGCCCATAATCGCCCTGCGGATTTACCGCAACGCTATCAAGCGCCGGAAGAATATGGAGGCCCGAGCCGGAATCGAACCGGCGTGCAAGGATTTGCAGTCCTCTGCGTAACCACTCCGCCATCGGGCCTCGCCCCACCCTCGCGAATGGGGAAGCGGCCCCCTAGCGAATGCCCCGCCGCATGGCAATCGCTTAACGCATGCGAGCGCGCTTTACGTTAGGTCAATCTGGACGCGGCGGCGCGAAACGGTCAGGGATCGCGGCATGAGTGTTTCTGCATTGATCGAACCCGTCACCGGCAAGCCTGGCCCCGTACAGCTATCCGAGGCAGCGAACTGGCTGCAGGGCCGTACGCTTTACGGCGGCGCATCGACGCTGATCGGCTATACGATGGCCCTGCGTGCCTTTCCCGATCTGCCACCGCTGCGCGCCGCCCAGGTGGGATTTGTCGCCCCCGTGGGCGACGAGGTCGAATTGTCGGCAGAGATCGTGCGACAGGGCCGCAACGTCACCCAGATCCGCAGCGAAATCCATGCGCAAGGCAAGCTCGCGCACACGGCGCTGTGGCTATTTGCCGAACCGCGCGAAGCCAATGCGGTTCATCCGGGCGAGAAGCCGGATGACTTCCCGCCGCAGCCTGAAGATTGCGAAGACGTGATGACGGGCAAGGGCCCCTCTTTCATCCAGTGCAATTTCGACCTGAAGCGGGCGCAGGACACCAGCGGTCCGGGCGCGCCGATCGTGCGCCGATGGGCTCGCCTCAAACAGACCGAGGATCTCGATCCGGTCAGCGAACTCATCCTGATGGGGGACGTGCTGCCACCCGGGGCAATGCGCGCGATGCGCCGGACGGCGCCGATCAGTTCGATCAACTGGTCGTTCAATCTGCTCGATACGGAACCGCGGACAAGCGACGGCTGGTGGCTTTCGGAGAATGCCAGTCAACACGCCGGTGACGGCTATTCATCAGAGCGTTTGCGGTTGTGGAACACGCAGGGCGAGCAGGTACTCGACGCGCTGCAATCGGTCGCCATCTTCGGCTGAGGCAGCGCATGGCCGCCCAGCCATGAGTTTCAGACGTCGTCGAAATTGGGCTGCCGATTGTCCATCCCTGCCATGACTGCCTCGACCTGGTTTTTCGACCGGACGATGGCGTGCTGCTCTATGCTTTCTTCCAGCAGGATTGAATCGGTACTCCGCTCGACCATTCCGGCCTGAAGCCGTTTGGCAGCGCGGATCGCGTGTGGATTGCGGTTGGCGATCTCGCTGGCGATGGCGGTCGCGCGTGCGAGCGGATCGGCATCGACATGGGTGGCAAGGCCCAGCCGCCCGGCCTCCTCGCCGGAGAATTCGCGGTTGGTGTAGATGAGTTCACGCAGCACGTCGTCACGCACCAGGCCGCGCCATAACGCATAGCCGCCCATGTCGGGCACCAGGCCCCACCGCATCTCCATGATGGACATGCGCGTATCGGGATGGACCACGCGGATATCCGCTCCGCTGGCGATCTGCAGTCCACCGCCAAAGCAAACGCCGTGGACGGCGGCGATCACAGGAACGGGCAATTTGCGCCACAGCATGGCAACCTGCTGGTACTTGTTCGCGTTGCCATAGGTCCGCTCGGTCAGCTCGGGCTCGTCAGATTTGGGCTGGCGCGCGAAATTGGACAGGTCGAGCCCGGCGCAAAAGGCGCGTCCCTCTCCAGACAGGACTACTGCCCTGAGGCCCTTCATCTCGTGTAGAGCGCGGCCGGCCTCTATGATCCGGGCGAACATCTCGGGATCGAGCGCGTTCATCTTGTCCGCGCGAATCAGGCGAACCTGTGCGACTCCGTCATCGCCAAGATCGATCGAGACGCGCTCATTGGGTTGAATTGCCATTCTGCATCCGCTCCTGCCGCTTGTTGGCGGCAAACTGGCGCATGTGGAGAGGGCTGTCCAGAACGTTACGGCAGGCGGGGCAAGCGCCCTTTCCTGCCACCCGGTTCAGCGCGCGCGATCGAATCGGAACGCACTAGGCCCGGGAGGCGCATCGAGGAAATATCCGCCCTGCGGGTGGGTCACCAACATGCGCGAAAGGCCAAACCGGTCGAGCTTTGCCCGCACGCGCGCGACATGCACCGCAACACTGTTCGTTTCAGGCTCGTGATGGATCCGCCACACCTCTGCTAGCAACTGCTTGCGCGTGACCGGCGTGCCAATCTCTTCAGCAAGGCGCCAGAGCAATTCGAACTCACGTGGGTGCAGGCCCAGCCAGCGATCCTCGACACGCCCGTCCCGGTGGAACAGATCAAGCGTGAGATCGCCTGCTTCACGAAAGCGCGGAATCATCTCCTCGCTTTCGATCAACAGGCGGCGTGCCGTCGATGCGCTCATAGTTCCAGCCTTCTGTTATTGCCCCATAGCTTTGTAGAATAGGCATTAATTTCGAATTCGATCAAGTGATCGTAGCATATGGCTTGTCGAGCCAGTCTGGCAGCAATGCTGAATAGCTGCGCGAACCTGGCCCGCCAATCGCGGCTTTCCCTTAGTTCGCCTTGCTTGGCTGCGCCGTGCGGACCTGCCTGATAACGCTCACTCAGGCCGAAACTCGCGGCCAAATCGGCGATGCCGTCCAGTCGGGATAGCTACCCAATCGCCGTCTGCGCCTGACGTGAGCTACGATACCCACGATCATGCAGACGAGGATCCCCCACGAAGGCGCAATGGCAAGGATCGGCAGGGAAATTGGGGCATGTCCGTGATCGATCGCCCAGGCGACATAGGCCAGGACCGAAACAAGCTGCAACGCTGCAATAACCAGAGGGTAGAGTCGGTTCGCTCTCAGCGCGACAGCCAGATACATGATGAGCCCGAAGCCATCGCTCGCCGCATGGAATGTAGGGGACCATGCCGATCCTGGCGCTAAGTGGTGATATATCCTGTGAGCCACGACCACCCAGCCAATGCCAATAATGGCAATCCACCTCTCAGGCGAACCGCCCAGGCGCAACATCGCAATTCCGGTCAGCACCATTAGGGTGGAATGGAGTGCCCAGCCATAGTCGAGAAACAGATCAAGCAAGGCTCGCTCCCGCTATCTGACAAGCGTGTCGACTACTTCCAGTGCTTCGACCGCAACCGCAATAAGTCCACCAAGCATCGCAGCAGCCAGGACGGCGATGAGCGCCAGTCTTGCCAGGGTCGCATTCGGACCATCAAGTGCAGCCGGCACCACGCGGGGCTCTACGATCTCTTCTTCCGTCGAACCCTCGTCTTGTCCAAGCGGAATTGCCGGACCATCGGCATCCTGGCCCGATGGGAGCGGCGCCTGCTCCTTATCCTGGCTCGGCACACCCTCGCCGTTCGCCACGTCACGGCGATAGATTTCGACCAATTCGTTCAGGCTCTCAGCCCCGTAGATGTCCTTCAGAGTCCGGATATGCTGATTGATGCGCGTTTCCGATACACCGAGTTCCCGCGCGATTACCTTGATCGGAACGCGGCGGTCGATTCGCTCCATCACGGCAAGCTGGCGCTCGGTCAGCTGCCGCGCGGTCATAGAGCCCATCAATTCCTCCATCACACGAATAGTAATGACGGAATGATCAAGACAAGAAAAGGGTCCCCGGCAATTTTATTGCTGAATTGCCGAATTATCGCACGCAGCTTGTCATGCCGCGGAACTATTGACCCCCAGTGAAGCGAAATAGCGCTTTATATTGCGCGCCGCCTGTCGCAGGCGCTGCTCATTTTCGACCATCGCAATTCGCACATAGCCTTCGCCCTCTTCACCGTATCCGACGCCCGCGGCGACCGCGACTTTGGCATGTGTCAAAAGCTGTTTCGAGAATTCGAGGCTCCCCATGTCCTTCAGCGCGGGGGGAAGCGGGGCCCAGGCGAACATCGAAGCGGGCGGAGATGGAATGTCCCAGCCGGCCCGGCCAAACGATTCCACCATCACGTCGCGCCGCTTGTGATAAAGCTGACGATTGGTTTCGACGATATCCTGCGGGCCGTTGAGCGCGGCGCAGGCCGCGGCCTGGATCGGCGTGAAAGCGCCATAGTCGAGATAGCTTTTCACCCGGCTCATCGCTGCGATCAGCGCCCTGTTACCCACCGCAAAGCCCATGCGCCATCCGGCCATGGAATAGGTCTTCGACATGCTGGTGAATTCGACCGCGACATCCTTCGCACCGGGTACCTGCATGATCGAGGGCGTCGGATTCCCGTCATAGTAGAGTTCCGAATAGGCAAGGTCGGACAGGATCCAGACCTTGTTCTCCTTCGCCCATGCGACCAGCCGCTCATAGAAAGCGAGATCGACCACTTCCGCTGTCGGGTTCGACGGATAGTTCACCACCAGCACGCTCGGGCGCGGAACCGTGAAGGCCATCGCCTTGTCGAGACTGCGGAAGTAATTCTCGTCCGGTGTCGTGGGAACGGAACGGATCGTCGCTCCGGCGATGATGAAACCGAAGGTGTGAATCGGATAGGACGGGTTCGGTGCCAGCACCACGTCACCAGGCGCAGTGATTGCCGTGGCGAGGCTGGCCAGCCCCTCTTTCGACCCCATGGTCACGACCACTTCGCGCTCGGGATCGAGCTCGACCCCAAAGCGGCGAGCATAGTAATTCGCCTGGGCCCGGCGCAGGCCCGGAATTCCCTTCGATTGGGAATAGCCATGCGCATCCGGCTTTTGCGCAACCTCGCACAGCTTGTCGATCACATGCTGCGGCGGCGGCTGATCGGGGTTGCCCATGCCCAGATCGATGATGTCCTCGCCCGCCTGACGCGCCGCATGCCGCATCGCGTTTACCTCGGCGATGACATAGGGTGGCAGGCGCTTCATGCGGTAGAAATCGGTATCCATGGTTTCCTTCATTCGATCCAGGCGCGCACCCCATTGGCCGCGCTGCATTTGAAATTACGCATATATCGGGTGAAGTGGAAGGGGACATTCGCTATGAGGCGAAAGAGTTTCGATTGAACCGTCACACGCACAAGAGAACCGACCATGGCCAATGACCCCGGCGACATGTGGAATGGGCAGTCCGAGCCCTTTCGCGCTTTCTTCGACATGCAGGGGGAGGCAATGCGAGAGATGTTCGGTCAGGTCCTGCCCGAAGGCACCCCGGGCGCCGCTGTGGATTCGGCAATCCCGACCGGCCTTTCCGCCGAAGATGTGACCGAATGGGCGAAGACGGCGAGCGAGCTGCAGACGATGTGGTTCGAGTTCGTGTCCGAAAAGGCGCGGGAGCAAGCGAGCAAGTCCGATCCGATGGACCCTGCGCAATGGATGATGATGGCGCAGAGCATGGCCAGGCAGGTCCCAGGCGCTCCGCTCGACACGGCGCAGAAGCTGGCAGGCGATGCGATGGCGGTTTGGCAGAGCGTATTCCAGCGCTTTGTCGGCGGCGAGAGCGAGACGAAGGAAGAACCCGGGCTTCCACGCAAGGACCGTCGCTTTTCCGATCCTGCCTGGCAGGAACATCCCGCCTTCGCCTTGCTTCACCAGACCTATCTGATGCTGGCGGAATATTTCACCCACGCCGTGCAGGAAGTTGAAGGGATCGACAGGGAGAGAAAGGAACAGCTCGAATTCGCCGTGACCAGCCTGGTCGAAGCGATGAGCCCTGACAACTTCCTGATGACGAACCCGGTCGTCCTGAAGCGCACGATGGAGAGCAAGGGGCAGAATCTGGTCAATGGCATGCGCCATTTGATCAACGACCTGAAGCGCGGCCAGCTGACGCATACCGATTCGGATGCCTTCACGCTGGGTGAAAACCTCGCCGCCACACCGGGCAAGGTGGTGCACGAAACGCCCATGTACCAGCTGATCCAGTACACCCCCTCGACCGAGGATGTGCTCGCGGTGCCGCTGGTGATCTTCCCGCCCTGGATCAATCGCTTCTACATTCTCGACCTGACGCCCAAGAAGAGCTTCATCAAATGGGCAGTGGATCAGGGCATCACCGTATTCGTCGCAAGCTGGAAATCGGCCGATGCGAGCATGAAGGAAGTGGTGTGGGACGATTATATCCGCGCCCAGATCGACGCGATCGACCATGTGCGCACCCGGCTGAAAGTGCCTGCGGTCCACACCATCGGCTATTGCGTGGCGGGCACGACGCTCGCAGCCACTCTGGCGGTGCTGGCGCGGCGCAACGAAAGCGACAAGGTCAAGAGCGCGACCTTCTTCACGGCACAGGTCGATTTCGAGAAGAGCGGCGAGCTCAAGCATTTCATCGATGACGGCCAACTCGAAATGATCGGCGCGCTCTCGAAGGATGGCTATCTTGACGGGCGCTATCTCGCCGCGACCTTCAACTCGCTGCGGGGCAAGGACCTGATCTGGAACTACGTCGTCAACAATTACCTGCTGGGCGAGGACTATCCCGCCTTCGACCTGTTGCACTGGAATGGCGACGTCACCAACCTTCCCGCCAAGTGGCACGGCGCCTATTTGCGCGACCTCTATCGCGACAACCGGCTTGTGGAACCTGATGCACTTTCGGCCGACGGCACGCCGATCGACCTGACTCAGGTCAAGACGCCAGCCTATATCCAGGCCGGCAAGGAAGATCATATCGCTCCGGCCGAAAGCGTCTGGCGCGCCACGCGACACCTCAAGGGGCCGCTCACCTTTGTACTGGCCGGATCGGGCCATATTGCCGGAGTGGTCAACCCGCCTGCTGCCAACAAGTACCAATACTGGACCGGCGACAGTACCGCTTCCTCGCTTAAGGAATTTGTCGACGGCGCCGAAGAGCATCCCGGTAGCTGGTGGCCGCACTGGATCGAGTGGCTGGAGAGCCAGGACGGTGCGCGCGTTCCCGCCAAAGGCAAGAGAAAGCCGGGCGGCAAGGGCGATTCCGTGATCGAAGATGCGCCAGGACGTTATGTAAAAACACGATAAATTACCGTTTTATAACTGTTTTTACGTTTTTTGTGCACTGCACAAAAAATCCTTGACTTCGCAGTTGCAATGCCTATTTTGTGCACTGCAACATGAAGCGAGGATTCCATGGCTGACAACGCCAAATCGAAAATCGATGCCGCTGCTGAAAAGGCTTACGCCGAAGCTGCTGCAAAGAGCACTGCCAGCGAGAAGGCAGCAGAAAAGCCGGTAGAGGCTCCTGCACCTGTCGCTGCGGCCAAGGTCGAACCCGCTCCCAAGGCGGCGGCCAAGGCCCCTGCCAAGAAATCTGCACCCAAGAAGAAGGTGACAGCGAAGAAGAAGGTCGTTGCCAAACCGGCCCCGGCGAAGAAGCCGGTCGCCAAGAAGGCTGCGCCCAAGAAGATCGCCGCGAAGAAGCCTGCCCCCAAGAAGGCGGCTGTTGCGGCCAAGACTACCGAAACCAATCCCGTCGTTCAAATCAAGGACAAGATCATGGCCACTGCCAAGACCAAAGAATTCACCAAGACCGCCAAGGAACTGGCTGCTGACGTTCAGGCTAAGCTGAAGAGCGCCTATGCCAAGACCAGCGAATACGCTTCGGAAGTGACCGAGTTCAACAAGGGCAACGCTGAAGCTGTTGTCGAAGCTGGCAAGATTTTTGCTGCTGGCGTTCAGGAACTGGGCCGCGAAGACGTGGAAGCCGGCAAGTCCGCTTTCGAAACCGTGACCGCCGACGTCAAGAAGATGGTTGCCGTCAAGTCGCCGACCGAGCTCATGCAGCTCCAGGGTGAACTGGCTCGCCGCAACTTCGACGCTGCCGTTTCCTACGGCTCGAAGCGCACCGAGGCGCTGGTCAAGCTCTACAACGATGCTTTCGCGCCGCTTTCGAGCCGCGTCAGCCTCGCTGCCGAGAAGATCAAGAAGGCCGCTTAAGGCCCTGATTGGCCCGAACACACACCGGGCCTGACAATTAGATAGCGGACCGGGACCTCTCTCCTCTCTCCCAATCCTGGTCAGCGAGCCCGAGCCGGGTGGATCACAACGATCCGCCCGGCTCTTGCGTTTCCGCCTTGATTGTCGTTTGGGCGCTGCAATGTTCGGCTGGAATTAACTTCTCGCCTGACATCTTGCGATCTTGCCGAGCGATACGATATTGCAGGACCCGATGATCGATCCGCGTTTTCCCTTTGCGTCGCAGCATATGCCCCTCCCCCGGCCCGCCGCCATGGCGGGTTCCGGTGATGATAGTGATACCGACGAGCAGGTCGGCATTGCCACCAGGACCAAGACGCGCCCCAAGAAGCCTAGCCAGTACAAGGTGCTGATGCTCAATGACGACTACACACCGATGGAATTCGTTGTGATGGTGCTCAAGCGCTTCTTCGCCATGGATCTGGAGCAGGCGACGAGAGTGATGCTGCATGTCCACCAAAGGGGCGTCGGCGTATGCGGTATCTTTCCCTACGAAGTAGCCGAGACCAAGGTGAACCAGGTGATGGATTTCGCCCGGCAGAACCAGCACCCGCTGCAGTGCACGCTTGAGAAAGCCTGATCGCGGGCCGATCCGGGCCGCGCGTGATGAATGTCGATTGGCCCTTGGCGCATTTTCGCGCTAGGAGCCGTTGCGAAACGCAACTGGACTGACGACACAGCCTTGTCAAAACTCTTTCCCAGCATTGACCGCTACATCTTCCGGCTGGTGGTGTTCCCGATGCTGGGCGTGTTTGCGCTTGCGGCTTCGCTGCTACTGCTCGACAAGATGCTGCGCCTGTTCGACTTTGTCGCGGTCGAAGGCGGGCCGATCGCGGTCGTCTTCAAGATGCTGGGTGCGCTGATACCGGAATATGCCAGCCTGGCGATTCCGCTGGGGCTGCTCCTGGGCATCCTGCTCGCTTTCCGCCGCCTGGCGACAACCAGCGAGCTTGACGTGATGCGGGCGCTCGGCGTGTCCTATAACCGCTTGTTGCGCGTGCCCTATCTGATCACGATGGCACTGGTGGCGGTAAACGTTGCGCTGGTATTCTACATCCAGCCGGTCAGCCGATACTATTACGAACAGATGGAATACGAGCTGCGCTCCGGCGCGCTCGGCGCGGCAATCAAGGTGGGCGAATTCACTACCATGAAGGACCGTATGGCGCTGCGGATCGAGCGCAGCGAGGATGACGGGTTGCGCCTGATGGGTATCTTCGCCCGCGTCGCCAACAGCAAGGGTCAGGTCCTCTCGATCAGCGCACGCGAAGGTTCCTTCCTTGCCACCAGCGACAGCCCGGACACGATCATCCTGCGGTTGACCGACGGCACGATCGTACAGGACACCGGCAGCAAGAACCCGCGCGTGCTCAGCTTCAGCAGGCACGATTTGCCGATCGATCTGCCGGCGGTAGAAAAATTCCGCGCCCGCGGCGATGCCGAACGCGAATATATCCTGCCTGAATTGTTACGGATCGGGTGGAACGACGAGGAGCCGGCAACCAAGCGCGATGCCAGCCAGGCCAGTTTCAACTTCCGGCTGGTCGAAGTGGTGATGATGCTATTGATGCCCTTGCTGGCGGTGTCGCTCGCGATCCCGCCCAAACGATCGACCAGCGCGCTTGGCGTGTTCGTCTCGATCATCATGGTGGTCGCCTATCACAAGGTGAACCAATATGGCGAAGACATCGCCGCGCTGGGCCGGGTTGACCCGATAATTGCCCTGTGGGGGCCCTTTACGCTGTTTTCCGCACTGATCCTGTGGATGTACTACCGCGTGGCATATGTCCCGGGTGGCCAGGCGATCGGTGCACTGGAAACCTGGTTCGATCGCTTGACCAAACGGGTAAAGAAGCTGTTCAAGCGCCGTCGGCCACGCCAGATCGCTTCGCTCGAAGCATCTCCGGCGGAATAGCCGAGGAATAGGAAAAGGCGACCGTGCAGCTCGATTTCTTCCCTTCGAGATCACTCACTCTCTACCTCGCGAAGATGTTCATCGTGCGGATTCTGGCCGTATTGGTGATGCTGGTGCTGGTGCTGATGATGCTCGATCTGCTGTCCAACAGCGGAGAGATCCTGGCAGTCGAAGGCAATGGCCAGGGCGAACTGCTGACCTACGCATCGCTCCGCATTCCGCAATTGATCCAGCGCTTCCTGCCCTATTCGGTGCTGCTGGCGACGATCATCACACTGGTAACGCTGAACCAGAACAGCGAAGTGATCGCGATGAAGGCGGCCGGGCTCTCCGCGCATCAGGTTCTGGCCCCGCTACTGCTGACTGCGACAGTCGTGGCCGCGATAAGTTTTGCGTTCAACGAACGGGTAGTGACCCGCGCAACCTCCACGCTCAAAGCCTGGGAATCGGCCGAATGGGGGCCGGTACCGCAGGACTCCGGGGTCAAGGCTGATGTCTATCTGACCGACGGATCCAACGTGCTGACCGCAGCCACAATCACCGGATCGGGCGACAACATCGTCATGAACAAGGTGACCTGGTACGAACGGGGAGCCGGCGGACTGATCCGGCTACAGGTGCGGGCGGACCGAGCGACATTTGCCAATCCCGGCTGGCGGCTGGAGAACCCGGTCCGTTTCAACGTCTCGACCACCACGACCGACCGGCCCGAGAGTATGGTTGTGGGGCAAGAACTGACCCCCGAGCAGGTCGATCTCGACACGATCGATCCCGATGCACAGTCGTTCCTCGACTTGCATGAGTCGATCCAGGCGCATGAAGCGGTCGGGCGCCGCACGGCAGAAATGCGCGCCAAATGGTGGCACAAGCTGTCAGGCCCGCTCTCTTCGGTCCTGATGCCCTTGCTGGGCGCGGTGGCAGCATTCGGTCTCGCGCGCTCGGGCCATCTGTTCGTCCGCGCGCTGATCGGAATGGCGCTGGGCTTCGCCTATTTCGTGGTCGACAATGCCGCGCTGGCGATGGGAAGCTTCGGCGGATATCCGCCCTTCCTCGCCGCCTGGGCGCCATTTTTCCTGTTCCTGCTGGTGGGCGAGACGGTGTTGATCCGCACCGAGGAATAGCTAGTCCCGGGACACCATCGTGCTCTTCGCGATCCGTGCCACAAGCACCGCCATGCCGGGATGGTTCGCACCGTCATAGGTCGAGTTCTCGCCCAGTTCGCGCTTCAAGCGGCGATGCGCTTCAGGCAGGTCGTGATAGGGCATGGACGGCATCAGGTGATGCAGCGCGTGGTAGCGCAGGCCCACTGGCGCCCAGATTTCCGCCGCCAGTCCGGGGGGCGGAACATTGACGCTGTCGAGGAATTGGGCCGTCACCGTCATCGGTTCACCCTCATTCTCCCACAGATGGGCTACCAGCGTGCGCAGCTGGTTGAGCACGGCAGTCAACGACACGATGGCAAGCGCGATCAGCAACGGGCGCCATCCGAGTATCTGTGTGCTGAGCAGCAGCGTCCATGCCCAGACGAACCCGCCCAGCTCCTGCCAGAACACGCGCGCCTTCATCACGCCTTCGGGCGGCTTACGGCGGAATTCGGGGTTGATCATCAGCGCCGATGCTCGTTCCCAAACCAGCTTGCGGATCGGCGGCACGATCACGCCAAGCGGCACCAGCACCCCATAGCGCAGCAGAAAACCGACCGGCGCGAGCAAGGCGATCAGCACGAAGACCGGCAGGCTCCACGGCTTCATCAGCGCCAGCGGGAGATATTCCGGATCCTCCACCGTGCCATATTGCGTGCGCTTGTGATGCAGCGTGTGCACCCCTTCATACATGAAGCTGGGCGTCAGCAGCGGGATGCCGACCAGCAGGTTCCACGTGAAGCGGAAACCAGGCAGCGCGTCGCGGTGGATATGCGTGAGCTCATGGATGAACATCAGCGCGCGGTAGAGCGCCAGCGAAGACACAAGGCCCAACACAACCGCCAGCGGCACGCTTTCCGTCAGAATCGCGCCTGCCATCGCGCCATAGCCTAGCGCAGCCGAAAGCAGCATGTCGGGCCAGTAAAGCACCGGTTTCGCTTCGCCCAGCCCCTTGGTCAGGTCGCGCGCAGCGCGCAGCATGTCCTTGTCATCGCTGGCCAGAAACTGTTCGCGAGTGGCGGGCGCGGGGTGCACCGGAGGAGAGGGTTCGAATGCGTGATCCATGGTCATTTCTGTGTTGCTGGAGGTCTTTTACCGCACAATTAGCGGGGAGGACAAACGAAGCCTCTCTAACAGTGTAATCGACTGGCTTGCTTGACACGGCGCAAATTGCGCACACAGGGCTATCACAAGCTGAACAGGAAACCCGCGTGAGCCAGGATCAGATAGTTGTCACCCCCGTATCGGGCAAGAAGGGCCGCGCCCGTTTTGTCGACCTTGGCCGCAGCTTTGCCGAGCGTTTGCCGCATTCGGTGCCGCAATTGCGCAGCGAGCAGATGGAATTGGTCGATCCGGGCAAGAACCCCTTTTTCGGGCACGGGCGCGCGCAGCTGTTTATTGCGGAGCGCGGCGGAACGCCCGTGGGGCGCATCTCCGCGCATATCGACGAGCTTGCGCTTGCTATGCCGGCCGAACAGGGATTTGGCCCCGGCACGGGCAATTTCGGCTATTTCGACGCGGAAGACGAAGCGGTGGCGCACGCCTTACTCGATGCCGCAGAAGGCTGGCTGCGCGATCAGGGCATGACCCGTTCGCTCGGCCCGATTTCCATGTCGATCTGGGAAGAGCCGGGTCTGTTGGTCAAGGGCCAGGATCATTCACCCATGATCATGATGGGCCATCACCCGGAAGAGTACCGCGGCTGGATCGAAAGCCACGGCTACGCCAAGGCCAAGGCGCTGTTGACCTACGAACTGGATGTCACCAGCGAATTTCCTCCGCTGATCCAGCGGATCGTAAAATCGGGCGAACGCAATGATCGGGTCAATGTCCGCCAGGTCGACAAGAGCCGCTGGGATGAGGAAGTCGCAATCGTCCTCGCGATTCTCAACGATGCATGGTCGAACAATTGGGGCTTTGTGCCCTTCACGCCCGAAGAAGTCGCCTATGCCGGCAAGAAGCTGAAACCCATCATCCACGAACAGATCAACATGATCGCGGAAGTGGACGGCAAGCCGGTCGCCTTCATGCTGACCTTCCCGGATATCAATGCCGTGCTCACACGGGTCAAAGGCAAGCTGTTTCCCTTCGGCTGGTTCCACCTGCTGCGCTGGCTCCGCAGGCCGGATCAGGCCAATATGCGCGTGCCGCTGATGGGCGTGATGAAGGAACTGCACAATTCGCGCCTCGCCAGCCAGCTCGCCTTCATGATGATAAGCCAGATCCGCCGCAATGCGGTGAAGGATTTCAACGCCGAACGCGGCGAAATCGGCTGGATCCTTGATGACAATCAGGGAATGGTGGCCATTGCCGACGCGATCGAAAGCAAGGTCAACCGCGAATACTGGATCTTCGAGAAGAAGCTCGGCTGAGCAACTCGCGCGATCCACGCGATCCACGCGATCGAAAGGTGCAAGTCATTGAAAAAGGCCCTCGCCATAATGACGAGGGCCTTTTGGGATCGTATCACCTACCGTTTGGACGGGAGGGGGGTCTCGGAGGTGACATCTGAAAAATGCGCAGTCCGCTGTCCGGTTCCCGCCTCGGTGAAAAAATATTCACGCAGGAATCGCGCATGCCGGGCCGGTATTCTGACACCTTTCGCCAAGATTGGCGGGAAGCGTGCTAGAAGGAACCGAAGACAGTACGAATCGTTGGCCGAACAGGACGTACGGGAAGGGAATCGATGTCTCTCAGCGATAGGATAGCCGCCAACCTGCCTTACTTGCGGCGATATGCCCGTGCCTTGACGGGCTCGCAGAAGAACGGGGACGCTATCGTCACCGCGACCCTGGAAGCTGCCCTGGCCGATGACGAGCTGAAGGCTTCATTGGCGGGCGGACGTGTACCGCTCTACCGCGCCTTCAACGCAGTCTGGTCGAGCGCCTGCATGGAATATGAAGGCGCACCGGTTGGCGCGAGCGGGCTGGAGAGCGCGGCCAATCTGCGGCTTGAATCGATTACGCCGCGGAACCGGCAGGCACTGCTGCTCACGACGCTGGAAGATTTCAGCCCGGCGCAGGCTGCGGATATCATGGGTCTGGACTCCACAGAGGTCGAAGCGCTGGTCGACGAAGCGGTCCAGGAAATCGATCGCGAATCTGCAACCAGCGTGCTCATCATCGAGGATGAGCCGCTGATTTCGATGCAGCTGGAGGATCTGGTGACCTCGCTAGGGCACGAGATTTGCGGCACCGCCGCGACCCGCACCCAAGCGCGCGAAGTGATCGCCAAGAGAACTCCCGGCCTGGTGCTGGCCGATATCCAGCTTGCCGACGGTTCTTCCGGCATCGATGCGGTAGACGATATTCTGGAGACCGGAAATGTGCCGGTGATCTTCATTACCGCCTATCCCGAACGGCTGCTTACCGGCGACAGGCCTGAACCGACCTATCTCGTGACCAAGCCGTTCCAGGAACGGACCGTTCGCGCGGCGATCAGCCAGGCGCTGTTCTTTGGATCGAGCAACCCGATCGGCTGAGACGGACACCCGGTCGCCGCTCTCAATCGGTCCCTTCGCGTATCTTGAATTCACCCCGACGGCGCACCGGCACGCGCAGCTCGCATCGCACCCCTTCTGGCGGAAATTCGAGCTTTACCGGCGACTTGAGCTCATGGGCAATGATCTTCTCGATCAGTTCCGTGCCGAACCCCGGCTTGCGCTGCGCCTCGACTTGCGGCCCGCCGCTTTCCTGCCAGCGGATGATTGCCCCATCTTCCCCCGCCATGTCCCAGGTGATTGTAACCTTGCCGCCCTTGCGGCTCAGCGCCCCGTATTTGGCGGCATTCGTAGCCAGTTCGTGCAATGCCAGGCCTAGCGAAAGTGCGTCGTTCGGGGCCAGTTCGACTGCCGGTCCGATCAGTTCAACCGTCGAATCGAAGCCTGCCGAATAGGGCGCAAGCTCCGCCTCTGCCACGTCGCGCAACAGGGTTGTGCCCCAATCGGACTTGGTCAGCAGGTCATGCGTGGCCGATAGCGCCCGGATACGTCCATCCAGCGCGGAAGCGAATTCATCGAGATTGTCGGTCCGCCGCCGCGTCAGCGATGCAATCGAAAGGACGTTGGCGAGCGTGTTCTTGACCCGATGGTTGAGCTCGCGCACCAGCGAGTTCCGGATCGAGTTCTGCTCCGCGTAATATTCGATGCGCGCTTCGTCCTCGCGCGCCTGCTGCGTCATCAGGCGCACCAGCACCATCAGCAGGCCCGCAACCGACAGCCCGAACAGCAGGGTCGCCATCGACAGCGATGACAGCGATTCACCGCGGGCGGATTCGATCTCCAGCAGGAACTGCCGGTTGGCAATCTCCACCCGCCTGGTCAGCACCAGCCCGGTCGCATGGACCGGCGGGCGCGACGCGATCAGGTTCTCGTCATCGCTGCTGCCGTCATAGAGGCGAAGCCCGATCCCTCCCAAGGCAGAGTTCCCAAGCGCGCTTTCCAGGAAAATCTGCGCGTTGAACGGGCTGTAGATGTAGCCGCGCAGTTCCCGCCCTGTCAGTGTATCCTCGAACACCGGCATGTAGATCAGGAAACCTGGCGCATCGCCCGTCCCTTCCTGCACCAGCACGATCTTGCCCGATGCCGTCGGGCGCACCATGCGTTCGGCCTCGTCCATCGCAGCGCGGCGGGTCGGCTGGGAATACATGTCGTATCCCAGGGCCCGGCGGTTCCTTTCCGTATTGGGCAAGAGGAATGTGACAGGCACCAGCCGATCCGTTCCTTCAGCAGGCTCTGGATTGACCCGCAGGCTGCTGCCCGTCTGTTCGGTGATGCGCTTCTCGTAATCGGGGATCTCTGCCGGAGTGATCGCTTCGGCCCAGCCGATCCCTTCGGTGCCGCGATAATCGGTGTCGAGTTTCAGTTCGGAAACGAAGCGGTTGAACATCGCCGGGCGCACCCGGTCCACCGTTGCGAACAGCGCCGCTCCGGCACGTAGATAGGACGCGTTTGTGCTGCCCCTGCGCTCCAGCGCGGCTTCAGCGGATTGCGCGGCTTCGGCCATTTGCGCACGGTCGCGCTGCAGCTCTCCGCTTTCGATCGAGAATACGCTGACGCCGGTAATCGAAAGGATCGCCAGGAAGATCGCGATCGGCACGGCGCGCGGATAGGCGATCAGCCAGCGGCCTATGCGCCCGTGCCCTGGCGGCGGCGTGTCGCGGGAAAGATTGCGGTTAGCCATTGCGCTTTCCATATTCCCACAATGGGTTGCGCTCTCCAAGGGGAGGGAACCAAACAGACGGGGCATCGTTCCCTCGACGTATAGCCATCTGCCGCATAGGATCGATCTGTCGATTCATGCAGGTCGGTCAATCGGGGTTCGCATGGCAGGGGAAAAGATCATTCCGGAACCGGAAAAGCAACCACGCAAGCAACCCGATTGGGCAGATGGTTTGCGTCAGCTATATGATTCGGTCGTTGAAGAGCCACTTCCCGACAGTTTTCGGGATCTGCTCGACAAGCTCGATGACAGCCCGAACCAGGGCAAGGCTTGAGAGAGCGACCGATGGCAAAAGTTGCAAGGACCGCGGCCGAGAAGGCCGATTTCAAGCGCGAGTTGACGGAAGTCGTCCCGCACTTGCGGGCCTTTGCACGCGGTCTATGCGGGCGCCCCGACATGGCCGACGATCTAGTGCAGGAAACGCTGATGAAGGCCTGGGCGGCGCAGGACCGGTTTGAGCCGGGCACGTCCATGCGGGCCTGGACCTTCGTGATCCTGCGCAACGTCTATCTCACCGATATGCGCCGCAATCGTTTTCGCGGTGAATATGACGAGACGGTTGCGGAGCGGATTCTCACGGCCCCCGCCGGGCAGGAAGAACCGATCCACCTTTCCGACATGCACCGCGCCTTGCTGACCTTGCCGCCAGAACGGCGCGAGGCGCTGTTGCTGGTGGGCGCAGGCGGATTTTCCTACGAGGAAGCAGCGCAGATCTGCGGATGCGCGATCGGCACGATCAAGAGCCGCGTGGGCCGCGCGCGCGCTGCACTGTCCGAAATGCTGGAAAGCGGGCAAATCCCGCCGCGCTCGGTCGACGACGAGGCAGCGCATCGTGCGATTCTGGAAGAACTTGACGAAGTGGCCGCCGGTAACGGTGTCGCCGCGACCAAGAACTGATCGCCGGTTTCGCACGGTCGCCAATCCGGCACACCAGAACAATAATCTGAAGCGGGCGGGCGGACTCAGGCTTGCCCTGCGGCAGGCTTGGCAGCAAAGTGAAGCCCGATGAATGACAAGCCATCATCTGCGCCGAAAACTTCAGGCAAATCAGGCCCTCACCTGCGCGGGCCGAAGCGCTTGCCCAGTCGGCGCATGGCCTTTGCGGAAGAGGAACTGAGGCTGATATCCGCGCTGGTGGTGCTGTTGGGGCTTGGGCTGTTCCTTGCCCTGCCCTTCGTACTCTCGATCGGATCGGTCGTGTTCCTGCCGCTTGTGACGGCGATCCTGCTCACCATTCTGCTTTCGCCGCTGGCTGACCGGCTGTCGTCATTCGGCCTGCCCAATGTCCTCGCCTCGCTTCTGGCGCTGCTGTTCTTCGTCGGGGTGGTGCTGCTCGCGCTGGCGCTGGTGCTGCAGCCGGCTGTGGCACTGTTCGACGAAGTACCCGAGATGACGCGGCGGGTGGGCGAACGCTTCGGCCAGTTGCGCGATCAGTTCGCCTGGCTGGCCTCCGCCAATCGCGAGATTGCCAGGCTGATGGGGCAATCGGGCGGACGCGAAGTCGTGCTGGCCAGTCCCAGCGTGCTCGAACAACTCGCCTTCGCGACTCCCAGCGCGGTGCTGGAGATGCTGCTGACCTTCCTGATGACGTTCTTCATGATCGAATCGAGGGTGAGGCTGCGTCGTCACCTGCTGTTCGACCGGGCAAGCTATGGATCGTCGGTAAAGGCCGCACGGGTAATGCGCGAGGTGCAGGACCGGGTGGCCGCCTATATCCTCACTGTCGGATGGATAAACGCCGGGGTCGGGATAATCGTTGCGGCGGGCGCCTGGCTGATGGGGATCGACGCGCCAGTAATGTGGGGCGGCCTCGCCGCCATCCTCAATTTCGTGCCCTATATCGGCCCGATGGCGATGACCGTGCTGCTCGCACTGTTCGGGATTGGCACGGCAGAGACGATGGTGCTGGGGCTGGTTCCCGCCGCGGCCTATCTCGGGCTGCACACGGTGGAATCGAATGTCGTGACGCCTTCGATCCTGGGCGCACGCTTCACCATGAACCCGGTGTTGATCCTGATTGCCCTGTCCTATTTCTCATGGATCTGGGGCGTGTTCGGGGCACTGCTTTCGGTCCCTATTCTGCTGACGCTCACCGCCTTCTTCGACCATGTCGGCAAACCCAATCTGGTGGGCTTCATTTTCGGCGAGCCGCTGTTCAAGGCCAATCCGCTGGCGATGGGCCTGGATGAGGAATCCGGCGGACAAGCCGGCTGATCCGTCCCGTTTGGAAGTGGGGCCCGCCAACGCTTTGCTGACAGGCCCCATTTCGACAGATTTCACGAGATAGCGCGCAGATCCGGAGCTATCCCTGACTTGGCCTCAGCCGTAGGTCCAGGCGCTTCCGCGAGCCAGGTTCTCCGCAGCGAAAGCCCAGTTCAGCTTGCCGTCGACGACTGCTGACAGATAGGCCGGACGCGCGTTCTGGTGATCGAGATAATAGGCGTGCTCCCAAACGTCGATCGTCAGCAGCGGGTTGAAGCCGCTGTCGGCCAAAGTGTCGCCATCATGCGTTTCCTCGATCGAGAGCTTGCCGTCCTTTTCGGCGAGCCACACCCAACCGCTGGCGAAATGGCCTGCGCCGCGATCCTTGAGCTGCTGCTTGAGGTTGTCGAGCGAGCCGAAACTGGCATCGATCATGCTCGCCAGTTCGCCTGACGGAGCGCCGCCATCAGCGGCCAGCGAATGCCAGTAGAAGCCGTGATTCCAGCTCTGCGCCGCATTGTTGAACAGGCCCTGATTGGAACCGCGCGCCGCAGCGATAACCGCTTCGAGCGGCTTGTCGGCCAGCTCGGTGCCGTCAATCGCCGCATTGGTCTTGTCGATATAGGCCTGATGGTGCTTGCCATAGTGGAACGAGAGGGTCTCGGCCGAAACAGCCGGGGCAAGCGCATCATCTGAGTATGGGAGAGGAATGAGTGTAAAGGCCATGATTACTCCATTTATGGCGTTGGATTGACACCGGAAAACAGCCGGGGGTACGCCCGACCAACTATCGATTGTGTGAAAGGTTGCGTCAGTTTTGCTGTTTTGCGCCGACCCGGTCGATTGCGCCGGTCAGTGCGACATTCATCGTCACATTTCCGAGCGTTCGCATAATATCAGGCAGCATCTCCACTGCAACCAGAAGTGCCAGCGGTTCGATCGGAACGCCCATCGCCAGCGCAATCGGCCCAATCGAAACGACAAAGCTGATCGAACCGGGCAGGCTGACCGAGCCGACACTGATGATGAGCGCGACCAGAATGCCGCCCACGAGCACAACCGGACTGAGTTCGACTCCGGCAAGATGCGCGACATAGATGGCCACCGCCATGTTCATCGCAGGGCTGGTCGCGCGGAAGATCGCCACCGCCAGCGGCAGGACGAACTCCGACGTGCTCTGGCGGAATCCCAGCCGGTTGGTGCTGTCGAGCATGGCGGGCAGGCTGGCGAGCGAGCTTTGTGTCGACAGCGCCACTGCCTGCGTGGGGACCATGGCGCGCGCAAATTGCAGCAGATTCACCCGTCCGAGCAGCCAGACGAGCAGATAGGCCCCCAGCAAGACCAGCAGGCCCATCGCCGATACAGTCAGGATGTAATGCCCCAGCGTGACGAAGGCCCCGTCTGCGCCCGCCCTGGAGGCAACGCCCAGCGCCAGCGCGAACACCCCTATCGGCGCCAGCCACAAGACCCAGCCGATAATCATCAACATGGCATTGGCCAGCGCATGAAACAGGCCGAGCAGCGATCCGCGCTGCGCCTGCTCGAGCCGCGTAATCGCCACCGCCAGTAAAGCGAAGAAGACCGTCAGCGGCAGCATGTTGGTTTCCGCAGCGGCGGCAAAGATATTGGGCGCGATCAGTGAAGTGAGGAATTCTCCGATCCCCGGCACCTGTTGATCGGCCAGTTCGCTCCTGGCGAAGACCTCTGCAGCCGCATCGGGCACCGGAAATATCGCGAGCAGCATGGGCATGAAAATGGCGGCGATCAGCCCGCTCAATATCAGCACTGCGAACACCAGGCCCAGCATCCGGCGCGCAGCAGCACCGGCTCGCGCGGCCTGCGCCATCTGCGTGATACCCAGTACCAGCAGCGCGCCGACCAGCGGAATGATCGTCATCTGCAGGGCGCGCAGCCACAGGGTCGCAACCGGCTCCGTCACCGCCAGAACCAGCTCGATGGAAGCGTTCGCGGAGAGCAGCATTCCGAGCACCAGCCCGGCGACGAGACCGGCAAAGGTCCAGCCAACCGGCAGCCTGATATCGATCAATTCGAACCGCTGTGCCGCCGTATCGCTCACAAACTCTTCCCCAATCGGGCATCAAACCCTTCCATTAGCGCGATAACCACGCCAGAAGCTGCTGACAATCAGGCCGGACCGATCCGGGCCATCCGATCCACGAATTAGGGGACGCTATCGTCCGATGACACGCAAGTTCTTTGGCACCGACGGAATCAGGGGCCGCACAAACAAGGGCGTGATGACCGCCGCAACCGCCATGAAGGTGGGCCAGGCGGCAGGCGCACATTTCCTGCGCGGCACGCATCGCCACCGGGTGGTGATCGGCAAGGACACGCGCCTGTCCGGCTATATGATGGAAAGCGCGCTGGTGGCGGGTTTCACCAGCGTGGGGATGGACGTCATCATGACCGGCCCCTTGCCCACGCCGGCCATCGCGCTGCTCACGCGCGAGATGCGGGCCGATCTTGGCGTCATGATCTCTGCCAGCCACAACCCATATGAGGACAACGGAATCAAGCTGTTCGGGCCAGATGGGTTCAAGCTTTCCGATGAAGACGAGCTCGCGATCGAGGGTTTGCTCGACAAGCCGCCGATGCTGGTTGATGCTGACCGGATTGGCCGTGCGCGGCGGATCGAGGATGCCCGTGGTCGCTACATCCACGCGGTCAAGCAATCGATCTCCAGCGATACGCGTTTCGATGGGCTCAAGGTGGTGGTCGATTGCGCCAATGGCGCGGCATACCAGGTCGCGCCTTCGGCCATCTGGGAACTGGGAGCGGAAGTGGTGACGCTGGGCGTCTCGCCCGACGGAACCAACATCAACCGCAATGTCGGCTCCACTGCGATCGGAGCGCTACAGGCCAAGGTGGTCGAGACTAGCGCTGATATCGGCATCGCACTGGATGGCGACGCCGACCGGCTGATCGTGGTCGACGAGAAAGGCCAGGCGGTCGATGGCGACCAGCTGATGGCGCTGATGGCCACGCGCATGGCGCAAAAGGGCACATTGAAGGGCGGCGGCGTGGTTGCCACGGTCATGTCCAACCTTGGTCTCGAGCGCTTCCTGCAAGGACAGGGTCTGTCGCTCGAACGCACCAAAGTGGGTGACCGCTATGTGCTCGAACGGATGAAGCAGGGCGGCTTCAACGTCGGCGGCGAGCAATCGGGCCATATGATCCTGCTCGACCATGCGACGACGGGCGACGGCACCATTGCGGCGATGGGTGTGCTGGCCAGCCTCGTGCGTTCGGGCAAGCCGGCGAGCGAATTGCTGCATCTGTTCGATACGGTGCCTCAACTGCTCAAGAACGTGCGCTATGATGGCGGCCAGCCGCTGGATGACAGCGGCGTAAAGCAGGTGATCGCCGATGCCGAGCGCGAGCTTGAGGGCAAGGGACGGCTCGTGATCCGTCCTTCGGGAACCGAGCCGGTGATCCGTGTGATGGCCGAAGGCGATGACCAGAGTCAGGTCGAAGCGGTCGTCGACCGGATCTGTGCGGCGGTGAAGGAGGCGGCGTAATGTTGGAAATGCGGCCCGATTGCGAACGCTGCGGAGCGGACCTTCCGGCGGAAGTGCCGGGAGCCTTCATCTGCAGCTTTGAATGCACCTTCTGCACCACCTGTGCCGAGGATCTGGACGATGTCTGCCCCAATTGCGGCGGCGAACTGATGGATCGGCCGACCCGCGCGAAGAAGCTGCATGACAAGTTTCCGCCTTCGACGGAGCGGAAGTTCATTCCTTCGACAGGCCCAGGATGACCGGGTCTAAGCCCCCGCCCCGGATCCTCGCCATTGCCGGATCGGATTCATCCGGCGGTGCAGGCATTCAGGCCGATATCAAGACCATCACCATGCTCGGCGGCTATGCCATGAGCGCGATCACTGCGGTGACGGCGCAGAACAGCTTGGGCGTGCAAGCCATCGCGCCGATGGGCGGCGAGATCGTCAGCAAGCAGATCGCTTCCTGCGTCGAGGATATCGGCGTCGACGCGATCAAGATCGGTATGCTGCATGATAGCGAGATTCTGGGAGCGGTCTGCAGCGCGCTCGAACGCGCTGATTCGAATGTGCCGATTGTGCTCGATCCGGTGATGATCTCCACCTCGGGCGCGGCGCTGATCGCGCCGGACACGGTGGAACTGCTGCGAGAGAGGCTATTCCCGCGCGCCACGCTGGTCACGCCCAACCTGCCCGAGCTCGAACACCTTGCCGGACGCACGCTGGCTACACTCGAACAGATGCAGCATGCTGCGCTGGAACTCGCGCAGGCCTATGGCTGCTTCGTTCTGGCGAAGGGCGGGCATACCGAGGATCACCGCGTCATCGATACGCTGGTGGGGCCGGCCGACGAGCGCGCGGTGGCCTTCAACCATGCCCGGCTCGATACGCGCCATACGCATGGCACCGGCTGCACCCTGTCATCGGCCATCGCGGTATTGCTGGGCCATGGGCAGCCGCTGGAGCATGCCGTGCGCCTGGCACGCAGTTTCGTCTATCGCGCGATCGAGGGCGCACCGGGTTTTGGCGCCGGGAATGGTCCGCTTGGCCATCAGGCGGTGAGAGGGGGCTAAAGGGGCGCGCGAGCCGGCTCTCTCTCCGCCCTCTCGTCAACACTCCAGATCGTAGAACTCGGCGATATGGCACCAGGCATCTTCCGCCGTTTCGCACCAGTGAAACAGCTCCAGATCCTTTGGCGAGATCGTGCCTTCCTCTGCGATAGCCTCGAAATCGACCACCCGGTCCCAGAACTCCCTGCCAAACAGCAAGATCGGGATCGGCTTCATTTTCTTGGTCTGGATCAGCGTGAGCAGTTCGAACAGCTCGTCGAATGTGCCGAAACCGCCGGGGAACACCGCCACAGCGCGGGCGCGCAGCAGGAAGTGCATCTTCCTCAGCGCGAAATAATGGAAGCGGAAGCTGAGATAGGGCGTCACATAGGCATTGGGCGATTGCTCATGCGGCAACACGATATTGAGCCCGATCGATTCAGCGCCTGCATCGCTGGCCCCGCGATTGGCGGCCTCCATGATCGAGGGCCCGCCGCCCGAGGTAATCACGAACTGGCGCTTGCCACCTTCGACAATCGACTTCTCACTCACGATCCTGGCGAGTTTGTAGGCGACATCATAATATTTCGCCTTGGCGGCGAGATTCTTCGCCACCTTCTGCTCGAACTCGCTGCCGCCCCTGGCTGCTTCCATCACCGCCTCGGCTTCGTCCGGCGAAGGGATGCGCGCAGAGCCATACATCACCAGAGTCGAGCCAACCCGCGCTTCATCAAGCAGCATTTCCGTCTTCAGCAGCTCAAGCTGGAAGCGCACCGGGCGCAGTTCGTCACGCAGCATGAAATCGGTATCGCGGAAAGCGAGCTGGTAGGCCGGATGCAGCGTTTGCGGCGTCTCATGTACTTCCGCATCGGCAAAGCTGGCTTCCTGGTCGGCCGGATAGAATTTGCGGCCGGTCAGTTCGTGATCATTGGGTTTGTCATTCATAAACACGGGCCTAGGCGGGACCTGCGGCGTCGGCAAGCCCAATGGACAATGTGAGATGATGGTCTGGATGCCCCGTGAGGATTCGAACCTCAATTGACGGAGTCAGAGTCCGTAGTCTTACCATTAGACGACGGGGCAACACGGCTTGCGAGAGGCGAAAAGCGCCTTGGCGAGCGGAGGGTGCATCTAGTTTCGCGCAGGCCGCAGGTCAAGGCCCGTGACGCGCACATTCTTACCGAGCTTGCCCCGCCCGCACACTCAGGATAACATTACAGCCAAGTCCTCGCGCCACCAGGGTGCGAGAGGAAAAGAAAGTATTGAATATGGCGGGATTTTCTCCGCCGGACAGCAAAAGGAAGGCTGGAAAACACAGGAGCGGCAGGTCCGGCAAGGTAGCCGATTTTCGCTACAAACGCTCCTCTCAGCCTAAGGATGACGGTGCTTCCCGCCCTGGGAAGCGCAGCGGCGGCAAATCCGCACAGCAGAACAGGCCAGCAAGCAGGAACGATTCGGCGCCGTGCAATGGCAAGCGCGCCGCACGTCCTTCCGCGCCTGCGCGTACTCCGTTTCAGGATAATCCCAGGCAGCGGCGACAGGCCTATGCAGCGCTCGATCTCGGCACCAATAACTGCCGCCTGCTGATTGCGCGCCCATCGGGCGAGAATTTCACCGTTATCGATGCCTTCAGCCGCGTCGTGAAGCTGGGCGAAGACCTGGCGCAATCGGGCCGGCTCAGCGATGCAGCCATGGACCGCACGCTCAGCGCGTTGTCGGTCTGCGCCGACAAGCTGCGCCGCCGCAATGTAACGCTGGCCCATTCGGTCGCCACCGAGGCGTGCCGCCGTGCCGCCAACGGCCAGGAGTTCATCGAGCGCGTGCGCGAGGAGACCGGCATCGTGCTGAACGTCATCAGCGCGGAAGAAGAAGCCCGGCTGGCGGTGCTCGGCTGCCATATCCTGCTCGAACAGGGCGAAGGCCCGGCGGTGATCTTTGATATCGGCGGCGGTTCGACCGAACTCGTCCTGCTAGAACCCTCGGGCGCAGTGCCGCGCATTCTCGATTGGGCGAGCGTGCCGTGGGGCGTTGTGTCGCTGACCGACACCGTTCCAAGGCTTGACCCGACCGATGAAGGCCGCGCCAGCCGCTATGCCAGGATGCGCCAGATCGTTTCGGACAGTTTCGCGCCCTTTGCCGGACGGATCGCCGAAGCGGCCAAGCATGAAGACAAGCGCTTGCTCGGCACAAGCGGAACGGTGACGACGCTGGCGAGCCTGCATCTCGAGCTGCCGCATTACGACCGCAAGGCGGTGGACGGGCTTATCGTTCCTTCACAATCGATGCGCGAGATCAGCACGCGCCTTGCCACTCTGTCGCGCGGAGAACGCAGCGAACTGCCCTGCATTGGGCAGGATCGGGCGGATCTGGTGGTGGCGGGCTGCGCCATCCTCGAATCGATCCTCGACATATGGCCAGCGGATCGCCTGGGCGTAGCCGATCGCGGCATCCGCGAGGGCATATTGCGCAGCCTGATGGCGGCGGACCTGCAGCGTCCTGACGGCAAAGCCGCGCAATGAGCCGGTCAGGCCGCAACCCTGACAAGCGCGTGCGCACCGCGCGCAAGCGCAGCGCCTCGTCCACGCGCTGGCTCGAACGGCAGCTCAACGACCCCTATGTGAAGCAGGCCAAGGCGGAGGGCTATCGCAGCCGGGCCGCCTACAAGCTGATCGAGCTGGACGAGCGTTTCAGCCTGATCCGCGGCGCGAAGCGTGTGGTCGATCTGGGGATCGCGCCGGGCGGATGGAGTCAGGTGGTGCGCAAGCTGGCTCCCGGTGCGGCCGTGGTCGGGATCGACCTTCTGCCGACCGATCCGATCGACGGCGTCAGCATCCTGCAGATGGATTTCATGGACGATGCCGCTCCGGCCGCGCTGGAGGCGGAACTGGACGGGACGCCCGATCTTGTCCTGTCGGACATGGCCGCCAATACCGTTGGCCACAAGCAGACAGACCATCTGCGCACCATGGCGCTGGTCGAGGCAGCAGCATGGTTTGCAATCGAAAACCTGCAATCAGGCGGTGCTTTCGTGGCCAAGGTCCTGGCTGGTGGTACGGACAGCGACCTGCTCGACATGCTCAAGCAGAATTTCGCCAGCGTCAAACACGCCAAACCCCCGGCGAGCCGCAAGGGCTCGTCAGAGTGGTATGTCGTGGCTCAAAAATTCAAGGGGCGCGGCTAGCTGTCGCGCTAAACGCCCTGCTAACGGCGAAAATCAGGCGCCGGCTTCTTCCGTCTGGGCGGCAGCGTCCTGCTCGGCCACTGCTTCGGCAGCAGCTTCGCTCTCCGTTGCGCCTTCGTCAGCCGACGCGCTTTCCGCACCCGCCTCCTCAGCCGCGGCAGGTGCCGGTTTGGCCGGAGCACCGCCCTTGGATTCGAGGAACAGCATCACATTGGCGCGATCTTCCGGCTTGGAAAGGCCGGCGAAGCTCATCTTGGTGCCATTGGCAAAACCACGCGGGCTGGCGAGCCATGCGTCCAGATTTTCCCAGGTCCAGTCGCCGCCGTGGTCCGATAGCGCCGAGCTATAGGCGAATCCGGCGACATGCTTGCCGATCGGCTTGCCCATCACGCCAAAAAGGTTCGGGCCGATGCCATTGGCACCGCCCTGGTCAACTGTATGGCAAGCGGTGCATTTGGCGAAGATCTTCTCGCCGGCAGCCGGATCGCCCGTTGCCAGAAGCGTCCCCAGATCGGGGCCCGCCGCTTCACCGCCACCTTCTTCACCCGCTTCGATGACATAGCCGGGAGTTTCGAGTTCTTCATGCCCATCGGCGTGGAAGACCTTGCCGCTGAGGATTGCAAGACCCAAAGCGACAATGCCGGAAAAGAGGACCCAGCCGGCGGCAGTGTTGAAACGATCGTTCATGGTCAGGTTTGATCCGCGAAGTGAGTTGCGCAATTGCGCGCCGCTCTAGTCGCGCATGGCGCAAGGTGCAAGGGCGATCATGGATCGACCTGTGGCGAAGCAATCTGGCGATCTTTCCGGGCTTGCCGGGCGCGGCTGGCGCGGATAGCAGCATTCCGATGCAGAACTTCCCCACTCTTGCCAAGGCGATGGTCGCCACCATGCGCGAATCGGCTGCAGCCGAACCGCAGCGCGCGATCACATTCCAGGGATCGCCCGGTGCCAATTCACACCGTGCAGCGATGGAGGCGTGCCCCGATTGCCTGCCACTGCCCTGCTTCAGCTTCGCCGATGCGATCGATGCGGTGAAGGCAGGCAAGGCGGGCAGCGCGATCATCCCGATCGAGAACTCGCAGCATGGCCGCGTGGCAGACATCCACTTCCTGCTGCCGGCAAGCGGGCTTTCGATCGTGGGCGAATATTTCATGCCGATCGACCACGCGTTGATGGGATTGGGCAAAGGGCCCTTCAAGGCCGCCTACAGCCATCCGCAGGCGCTGGGGCAGTCACATCACTTCCTGCGCGAGCGCGGCATCGTGCCAATCAACTATACTGACACGGCGGGTGCCGCCGCATTTGTGGCCGAACAGGGCGACCCGTCGATCGCGGCAATCTCCCCGCCTATCGCGGCCGAGCTCTACGGGCTCGAGATTGCCGAGCAAAATGTGCAGGACGCACATGACAATATGACGCGCTTCGTGATCCTGGCGCAGGATCCGCTCGATCCGGCCGTGCTGGACGGCGATGAGGCAATCACGACCTTCGTGTTTGAAGTGAAAAACGTACCTGCCGCGCTTTACAAGGCGCTGGGCTGCTTCGCCACCAACGGCGTCAACATGACCAAGCTGGAAAGCTACCAGGAAGGCGCCAGCTTTGCCGCGACCATGTTCTATGCCGACATCGTGGGCGCTCCCGGCGATCCCGCAGTCGACCGTGCGCTCGAGGAACTGGCCTTCCACAGCAAGGAACTGCGCATACTGGGCTGCTATCGCCAGGCGCGTAAGCGCGGCTAGCGCCGGGTCATTCTATGGCCCAACCGCGCCAGGGGAAGGGCAGTATCGAGCCACAAACTCGTGGTGCATCGGCAGCCTTTCAGCGGCTTGATTCACTTCCGCCACGATCTGCCGAATTTCGCCCGCAATGGTCTTGGGGTCCACTCTGTCGGTGAGGGCATGGAGACCATCGGGCAGGAAATTCTGGCCGATCAGGAGCGAACTCCAACTACCCAGCTGGAACAGATGTCCGCCGTCTATCGCCAACATCCCGCGTTGCTTCCACAGTTCCAGCACTTCGGAGAGCGAGTCTGGGATCTCCATCCCTGCTGTGTATTTCCAGAAGTCTGAATCATCACGCTGATTGAGCTTGTAGTGAGCGATGATGAAATCGCGAACCTGGCGCCAATCCGTCTCGACCAGAGTGTTGTAGCGATCGCGCAAGACGGGATCCATCCGCCGGCTCGGAAAGAGTTCGACCAATCGTTCCAGCCCGGTCTGGACGAGATGAATACTGGTGGATTCGAGCGGCTCGAGGAAACCGGCGGCCAATCCCAGCGCGACGACATTACCTTCCCATGCGCGCTTGCGTCGTCCGGTGCCGAACTTGAGCAGGCGCGGCGTGTCGATCGGCTCGGTATCCAGCGTCGCCAGCAAGCGCTGTTCGGCTTCGCTTTCCGACGAGAAACTGCTTGAAAAGACGTGACCATTTCCAATGCGGTTCTGCAGCGGAATCCGCCATTGCCAGCCGACTGAATGGGCGATCCCCTTGGTATAGGGAGTCAGCCCCCCTTCGGCTCGTTTGCTAGGCACTGCCAACGCACGATCGGCTGGCAGCCAATGCGACCAGTCGTCGAACGGTACCTGCATGGCATCGCCGAGCAACAAGCTGCGAAAGCCCGAGCAATCGACGTACAGATCGGCTTCCAGCCTGCGACCGTCTTCGAGCAGCACCCCTGCGACATTCCCGCTTTCATTGTCGCGATCGACCGAGGTGATCCGGCCTTCGACCCGCTTGGCTCCACGTGCTTCGGCCAGGCGCCGCAAGTGTCGTCCGTAAAGAATGGCATCGAAGTGATAGGCATAGGCGTATCTGCTCAACGGGTCGTTGGGCGGCCTCGTCGGAAGCGCAAAGCGATCCGCACGCGCTGCCGCCTTGGCGACGAAGACATCTTCCCAGGCTGGATAGTAGGCTTCGCCCGCCAATCTCCCAAGTAGCCACCAATGGTGCAGCTTCACGACCGCATCCAGTTCGCGCCCGACAAAGCCGAACTGGTGCAGATAGCGATCGCCAGGGCGCCCCCAGTTGTGGAACTCGATCCCGACCTTGAACGTCCCGTTGGTTTCAGACAGGAAAGCCTGCTCGTCGACCCGGCAGAAGTGGTTGAACTTCTTGATAGGCGGGATCGTCGCTTCGCCCACGCCGACCACACCGATCGCATCGCTTTCGACCAACGTGATTTCGATGTCACGCGAAAGCGCGGTTGCCAACATGGTCGCGGCCATCCAGCCGGCTGATCCTCCGCCGACGATCAGAACCGAGCGAACCCTTTCGCTGCGAGGATCGATAGGCAGGTTTCCGGGCAAGTCTGCGATCACCATGCCTGCCTTCATGACATTTTCTGGAATCTTGGCAAGTTAGGCCGCACCCAGCTTGCGCTATCCATCGCGATTTGCCACGAAGTTATCGATGACAATTGCCCCGGCAAATGGCGCGCCGCATCAGGCGGGCACGGCACCTGCCGGGTGGCAGGACTTGCGCAGCGATACGGATATCCAGTTCGCGCCCGTCGATATTCCCGAAATTCCTCCGCATGTTCCCACCTGGTTCGAACGGTTTCTGACATGGCTGGGTGAACTCTTCCGTCCGCTCGGCGGACTGCTCGCGCAATCCTGGCCGGTGCTGAAATGGGTGCTGCTGGCTGTGGCAATCGCGGCCGTGCTCTATTTCGTCGTGCGGCTGATCGACCCGTCGCTGCTGCGCCGGCGCAGGCGGGATATTTCGGAGGAAGGGGAAGCTGCATGGCAGCCCGAGCGGGAGGCTGCCATGGCCCTGCTCGAGGATGCCGACCGGCTTGCTGCCGAAGGCCGCTTCGATGAAGCAACCCATTTGCTGCTCCAGCGCAGCGTCGGGCAGATCGCCAGCGCCCGGCCGGATCTGGTCGAACCGTCAAGCACTGCGCGCGAGCTCGCTTCGCTTGGCGCGCTGCCGGACCGCGCAAGAATGGCCTTCGGAACCATCGCCGCACGCGTGGAACGCAGCCTGTTCGCCATGCAGTCGCTCGAGCGTTCGGATTGGGAAGCCGCGCGCACCGCCTATGCCGATTTCGCACTCGTCCGGATCGAAGGCGCAGGAATATGAGCACGCGCACCGCTTCCCCATTTTCGCTGCGCACTGTGCTGGCCCTGGTGGTGTTCGGCTTTGTCGCGTTTCTCGCGCTGCTCTATTTCATCGGATCGGGAGATACCGGCCGTGATACCAATGACGGCCGCGCCCATGCGGCGTCAAACGGGCTCAACGGCTATTCGGGCCTGGTCAAACTGCTGGAAGCCAAAGGCTCCCATGTTAATCTGTCACGCTCACCAAGCGGGCTGGAGACTTACGACCTCTTGGTGCTGACGCCACCCCCCTATTTCGATGCGGAGGAACTTTCCGAAATCCTCGAAGACCGCCAAGACCGCGGTCCGACATTGGTGATCCTGCCCAAATGGTATGCCTATGGCTTTCCCAAGCGCCTTCCCGACGAGGTAAAGGACAAGATCAAGGACGGATGGGTGCAGCTGGCTCGCGCCGAAGCGCCTGGCTGGCCCAAAGACCTTGCCAGTCCCTACACGCTGAAAATCGAAACCGAGCAGGTCGAAGACGGCAAGATTGCCGATTGGAACGGGATTGGCCGTTCAGGAACCCTGCCCACCAAATCAGTCCTCTACGCAGAATATGGGGACCTGCATTCTCCGGTCGTAACCGACAGTGCAGGCCATATTCTAGTGACGGAAATCATGGGGAAGAAAGACAGCGCCTTCTATAACGACGCGCATAATGCGGTCTTCGTGGTCGAACCAGACCTTGTGAACAATTACGGGCTCGCCGATGCAGACCGGGCTGCCCTGGCCGTTCAACTGGTCGAATATGCCGGATATGACGAGATCGAAGCGGTCACATTCGACCTTACGCTCAACGGCTTCGGTGGTTCGACCAACTTGCTCACCCTGGCCTTCCGCCCGCCATTCCTGGCCGCAACCCTGTGCCTGATGCTCGCCATAATAGTTATCGGCTGGCGCGCATTCCGCCGGTTCGGCCCGCCTGTTGCGGAAGGACCGGCGATTGCTTTCGGCAAGCAGAGGCTGATCTCCAACGGAGCGGGACTGATCCTGCGCGCGAACCGGCTGCGGCTGCTTGCCGAACCCTATGTCGGGTTGATGGCACAACGTTTGCAACGCAGGCTGGGGCTCGCCCGGGCGAGCGAGACCGAAATCGACGCCGCGATTGCGCACAGGCTGCCGCAAGAAATTCCGTTTAGTCAGCGGGCATCGTCGATGCGCGCCGCCCGCAGCAAATCCGAAATCCTGAGCGCCGCCGCGGCGCTGAAAGAGCTTGAAGGGAAACTCACGCGATGACGACTTCCGATGCGATGACCTTGGGCGAGCTGCGCGACCTGGCGCAATCGATCCGCGGTGAAGTGGGCAAGGCCATCGTCGGCCAGGACGGTATGATCGATCTGCTGCTGGTGGCAATGGTGAGCGAGGGGCATGTGCTGCTGGAAGGCCCGCCGGGAACCGCCAAGACTTTCCTCGCGCAAAGTTTCGCCACCGCATTGGGGCTCGATTTCGGGCGGATCCAGTTCACTCCCGATCTGCTGCCGGGCGATATCCTCGGCTCCAACCTGTTCAACTTCCAGACCAGCCAGTTCACGCTCACCCATGGGCCGATCTTCTGCGAACTGCTGCTCGCGGACGAAATCAACCGCACGCCGCCCAAGACGCAGGCGGCCTTGCTGGAAGCGATGCAGGAACGCCGCGTGACGCTCGACGGCGAAAGCCATCCACTGCCCGATCGCTTCATGGTGGTGGCGACGCAGAACCCGATCGAGAACCAGGGCGTCTATCCGCTGCCCGAAGCGCAGCTCGACCGCTTCCTGTTCAAACTGCTGGTGCCCTATCCCGAGGAAAGCGAAGAAGCGGCAATCGTCACGCGCTATGGCTCGCGCAGCGGCCCGCCCCGGCCGGCCGATCTGGGCGTCACCAAGGTTGCCGATCCGGCACAATTGGCGAATGCCAGCCGCGTGCTGGATCAGGTCACTCTGGCCGACGATATCGTGCATTATGTCGTACGTCTGGTGCGGGCGACGCGCGACCATGCGGAGCTCAGCGTGGGCGCATCCCCGCGCGCGGCGGTGATGCTGGCCAATGCGGCGCAGGCACGCGCGGCGCTGGACGGGCGCAATTATGTCATCCCCGACGATGTGAAGGCGTTGGCGATACCCGTGCTGCGTCACCGGCTCACGCTCAGCCCCGCCGCCGAGATCGAAGGACGCGATATCGAAGCGCTGGTGAGCGAGCTGGTCGAGAGCACGGAGGCTCCGCGCTGATCGCAATGCGGTTGCCCCGTCTTCCTTCCCTGCCGATCGTCCCGACGCAGCGAACCGCCTGGCTGGCGGCTGCAGCTGCGCCGTTCGCGCTGGTGATCGCTGCGACGGCGCCGCAGGCCTGGATGATCGCCCCGGCTGCGGCGGGCGCGCTGCTGCTGGTGGTCATTATGGATGCGCTGCTAGCGGGCAAGGTCGAAAGCTGGAACATATCCGCGCCCGCCGATGCGGAAGTGGGCGAGCCGACGCCAATCACCTTGCGCTGCGCGTTCCGCTCCGGCGTTCGCAGGCAAATCGAAGCGGCGCTGCAATTCGACACTCGCCTCGATGAAGGCGGACGCGCAATCGTTCCGCTCGCTGCCAGCCCCGATGGCGTGGGCTTTCGCGGTATCCATCAGGCGCGGCCCAATCGCCGGGGCACGGCACAGATCACACACGCATGGCTGCGCTGGACCGGGCCGCTTGGCCTGGGCGCGCGGCAGGCCGATCGCCCGATCGAGCGCGAGGTGCGGATCTGGCCCGATCTTTCGCCGGTCCGCTCGCCCGAACTCCAGACCTTCCTGCGCGACGCACAGATGGGCCTTATCGCCCGGCGCATTCGCGGCGAAGGCACGCAGTTCGAGGCATTGTCCGAATACGAACCCGGCATGGATCGCCGCCGGATCGACTGGAAGGCGAGCGCACGCCACACCAAACTCTATGCCCGCGAGAACGAAAGCGAGCGCAACAACCAGATCGTTTTCGCCTTCGATTGCGGGCAGGCGATGTGCGAGCCGGTCGATGGCCTGCCGCGCATCGATCGAGCTGTTTCTGCTGCGCTTACGTGCGCTTATGTCGCGCTCAAGGGCGGCGACCGGGTGGCGCTGTTCGGCTTTGCCCAGCGGCCCGAAGTCATCACGCCCTTCATCCGCGACGCGCGCGCATTTCACCGCCTGCAAGGCGCAGCGGCCGGGCTCGACTACCATTCCGCCGAGCCCAATTTCACGCTCGCGCTGGCGACACTGACCGCCCGGCTGAAGCGGCGTTCGCTGGTGGTGCTGTTCTCAGATTTCACCGACCTCACCGCCGCCGAACTTATGGTCGAAAGCGTCGGCAGGCTGGTCGACAAACACCTGGTGTTGTTCGTGACCATCGCCGACAGCGAGTTGGAAGAATTCGTCGCGGCCGAACCAGGCGACCTTGCGACGCTGGCACGCAGCGTGACCGCGGATACGCTCGCCCGCCAGCGCGCGCTGGTGCTGAGCCAGCTCAGGCGGCTGGGCGTTGATGTGATCGAAGCGCCGTGGGACCAGATCGGCTATCGCCTGATCGACCGTTATTTCGCCATCAAGCGGCAGGAAGCGATCGGATGAAGGCGCCAATCATCTCAAGTTGGCTGCGCAAGGGCGAGGTCGAGGCCCCGCCGGACATCGAAAGCGCATCGCTGCGCTCAGACCGCTTCAGGCTGGAACGCGAAGGCGACTGGAAACGGCTTGAGGACATTCTCAAGCGGATCGAGCGCGGCTCGCTGCGCCGCGTTAGCGACGAAGACTTGCTCGCGCTCCCCACGCTCTATCGCACAGCCGCCTCCAGCCTTGCAGTGGCACGCGAAACCTCGCTCGACCGCTCCACGCTCGACTATCTCGAAGCGCTGGTCCAGCGCGCATGGTTCCAGGTCTATGGCCCGCGCCAGGGCCTGTTCGCCTGGATGCGGAGCTTCCTGGCGGGCGGGTGGAGCCGCGCGATTCGCGAAATCTGGCTCGACCTGTGCATTGCGCTATTCATGATGATTTGCGGAACGGTGGTGGGCTGGCTGCTCGTCGCGCAGGACAAGGAATGGTATTACCGCCTTGTCCCGACGCAGTTCATGGACACCCGCGTGCCCGGCGCCACGCGCGAACAATTGCTCGAATCATTGGCAACCAAGGATGGGGCGGGCGGCTTGTCGGGCTTCGCCGCAATGCTGTTCAGCAACAATGCCGGGATCGCCATCCTCGCCTTTGCGCTCGGCTTTGCCTTCGGAATCCCTTCACTGATGCTGCTGATCCACAATATGGCCGTGCTGGGCGCGATGCTGTGGCTGTTTTCAGGGCAGGACCTCACATTCGAATTCGTCGCCTGGTTGAGCGTTCATGGCACGACCGAACTCTTCGCGATCCTGCTGGCCGGCGCGGCGGGTCTCCACATTGGCCGGTCGATGGCCTTTCCCGGCAACCGCTCGATCCTGGCCGCGGCCTCGGAGAGCGGAAAGCGCGGAGCACTGGTCATGGTCGGCGTCGTCATCATGCTGGTGGTCGCAGCGATTCTTGAAGCCTTTCCGCGCCAGCTGATCGGCGGACTGGAAGACCGCTTCCTGATCGGCGGGACCATGCTGGTGCTTTGGCTGGCCTATTTCTTCGCCTATCGCCCGCCCTCCAGTGGAGCCGAAGCATGAGCGCAGCAGGCACAGCGGCTATCTACAGCCCAATGGGCGCGTCTTCCCGCCGCCGTATCATCACGACGCCGGAAGGGATCGCCCTGCCTGTGACTGTCGCATCGCGCGGCGCACGCGTGGGGGCGCTGATCCTCGATTTCGTTATCCAGTTCCTGGCTTTGCTGATCTTCACCATCTTGATGGGCTGGCTGTTCGGCGGGCTGATGGATGTGATCGAGGGGATGGAAGACCAGGTGGCAGGAACCGCTGAATTCCTGATCATCATCTACCTCATCTTCCTGTTCCTGATGCGTTACGGCTATTTCCTCGCGTGCGAGCTGGGTCCGCGAGGCGCAACGCCGGGCAAGCGCATTACCGGCATCAGGGTAGCGGCGCGCGACGGGGGGCGACTTACTGCCGAAGCCGTGATCGCCCGCAATTTGCTGCGCGATATCGAGCTGTTCCTGCCGCTCGTATTCCTGCTGGAAGCTCCAGGCGGCGCAATGGGCAATGCCGGATTTGCAGGCCTCGCCTGGTTCCTGCTGTTCATGGCCTTTCCCTTCTTCAACAAGGACGCGCTGCGTGCCGGGGACGTGATCGCCGGAACATGGGTGGTCGAGGCTCCACGCGGCAAATTGGCGGAAACGCTTTCTACGCAAGGTGCGGCGAGCGGCACCAGTTCACTGACCGGTGCGCAATATGAGTTCGGCGAGGCGGAGCTTTCGGTCTATGGCGAACACGAGTTGCAGACGCTGGAACGCGTGCTGCGCGATGGAACGGAGGAATCAATCATCGCCGTGCATGAAACGATTTGCCGCAAGATCGGCTGGGAGCCGGGCGCAGGCGATGAGCGTGCCTTCCTTGAAGCGTTCTACGCCCAGTTGCGCGCGCGGCTGGAAGGCGGGATGCGCTTCGGCAAACGCAAGCGGGACAAGTTCTCGTGAGCCGATACCGTATAGAGGCGGACGATCTGCGCGATCCTGCGGTGCTGGGCCTGATACAGCTCCATCTTGACGAGATGTACCAATGGTCGCCGCCCGAAACGGTCCATGCCTTGCCTGCCGAACGGCTGCGCCAGCCCGATGTCAGCTTTTACGCCGCGTGGGATGGCGACACTCTGGCTGCAGTCGGCGCGCTGAAGGAGCTGGATGGTGAGCGCGGCGAGCTCAAGGCGATGCGCGCATCCCCTGCCTTTCGCGGCAAGGGTGCGGGTGAAGCCATATTGCTGCACCTGATTGGAGAAGCACGGCGGCGCGGGTATCGCTGGCTGGGGCTCGAGACTGGGCGACCGGATCCCTTCCTCCCGGCCAAGAAGCTCTATGAAAAGCATGGCTTTGCCGAATGCCCCGCTTTCGGCGACTATGTTTCGGATGAGTTCAGCCTGTGCATGGATATGGACCTGACATGACCAGCCGGCGCTCATTCATGGCAGGCGGCGCGGCACTGGCGGCCAGCGCCTGCGTGCCGATCGATACCAGCCCCACCGGCCGCCTGTCGGCAAAGCTGCGGATCATCGAAGCCGCGAGCGGTGGCACATTGGGCGTCGGTCTGCTTGATGCCGAAAATGGAGCAATGCTTAGCCACAACGCCCAAATGCGCTTTGGCCATTGCTCGTCATTCAAGTTTTCTCTCGCCGCCATGGTGCTGGCGCGGGCGCAAAGCGGCGCAATCGATGCCGATGAGCATGTGACGTGGAGCAAAGACGATCTGATGTCCGTCTCACCTTTTACGACGAAACGGATTGAGGAGGGGGCGACGCTGCGCGAATTGGCCGAAGCGGCGCAGAAGTACAGCGACAATGCCGCTGCCAACATCCTGCTGAAGCAGCTAGGCGGGCCGGAAGCACTGACGGCGTTCTGGCGCGAGATTGGCGATGGGACTAGCCGCCTCGACCGTATCGAACCTGCGCTCAACAATGTTCCGCCGGGTGAAGAACGCGACACGACTACCCCCACCGCAATGGCGCGGACAGTTTACCGGCTTGCCTTTGGATCCGTCCTCGATCCGGAAGACCAGCAAACACTACGGCAATGGACGACGGACACCAAAACAGGTGTGCGGCGCGTCCGCGCAGGCCTTCCGGAGAGCTGGCCAGCGGGCGACAAGACCGGCACGTCGAACTGGCCGGGCGTGGGCAGCATCTATGTCGATGTGGGCTGGGTCCACCCGCCGGAACGCGAGCCGCTGACCTTCGCAACCTACTTCCAATCGCGATCAGCACTGGAAGGCATGGATCCCGCTTCCGAGCAGGTATTGGCTCAGGTGGGCGAGGTTCTTGCGGCCTTTGCCCTGCACGGATCCTCTCCCGCCTGAGCGGTAACTCACGCCCCCAATGCGCCAAGTTATCCACTGATCGCCCAGCACAATTTTTAGCGGGCCCGCCCGCCATGCTAGCTTTCTCTCCCTCAATCTTGGGGGAGAGAGACAATGGACTGGAAGTACCACTTCGACCAGGCGCTGGCGGCGGAACTGGCCGAAAAGATCGGGCTGGCGCTGGTCGCACTTTTGGCGACCTGGGCACTGGCCAAGGCCGCCAAATGGACCTTCGCGAAGCTGGTCGACAATGTCGACTTCTTCAAGCGCGGCACCGGCAGCGGAGAATCGCTGGGCGTTTCGCTTGGAAAAATCGTTTCGCTGCTGATCTGGCTGTTCGGCCTGCTCATCATTCTCAACATATTGGGTCTTGGCGGCGTGGCAGGGCCGGTCGACAGCTTGCTTGAGAATGTCGTCGACTTCCTGCCCAATCTGCTGTGGGCTGGGCTCATCTTCTTCATCGGGATGATGGTGGCGCGAATCGTGCGCGACATCGTGGTCACCGCCTTGCAAACGGTCGATTTCGACAAGTGGGCCAATCGCGGCGGCGTGGACAATGTCACCGGCAATTCCACCATCAGCAAGACCATAGGAACGATCATCTATGTGCTTATCGCGATCCCTTTCGCGATCGCGGCGATCGAACAACTTGGCATTGAGTCGATTTCAGGCCCTGCCAGCGACATGCTGCGGATCATCCTGACGTCCATTCCCAATGTCATATTTGCGGGTATCCTGCTGGCGATAGGCTATTTCATCAGCAAATTCGTGGTTCAGATCATCAAGGAAGTGCTGCCGGGTCTCGGCGTAGACCGGGCGCTGGGCGAAAGCGGGTTGATTGCCGACGGCACGACCGCTTCCAGCATCATTGCCCGCGTGGTCCAGGTGGCAATCGTGCTTTTCTTCGCGATCGCCGCGACGGAAACGCTCGCCTTCCCGCAGCTCACTGCGATCCTCGACCAATTGCTGGAACTTGGCGGCCGGGTGATCTTTGGTGCGGTGGTCATTGCCTTCGGTTTCCTGATCGCAAACCTGCTTGCACGATTGATCAGCGGTGATGGTGAAAGCGCCACGGCGGCCACGATCGTCAAATGGCTCACCATCGTTCTGTTCGTCTTCATGGGGCTCGATTTCACCGGCATCGGCGGAATGATCCCGACCAACATCCTGACGATCATAATCGCTGGGCTGGCTGTCGCCGGTGCGCTGGCCTTCGGACTCGGGGGCCGCGAATGGGCCGCCAGAAAGCTGGAGCAACTGGACAAGACGAACTCTGGCTGAGCGATATCTCGCAAGAGCCGAGTGACGGGGCGCGGCGGCCATGCCACCGCGCCCTTTCCTTTGGTGCGGTCAGGCGGCGAGCGAAGCGATCATCCCTTCGTTGAGCCAGCGGCCGAGCATGGCCCCGGCGCGCATGGCAGCCTGTTGACCCGAATCTTCCGTGATCTGCGCGCTGGCGAGCGCGCCGCACACTTCTCCATAGCTCGCGCCCTCCTGCATGGCGCGGAAGGCCTGCGCCTCTTCTGCGGCAACCATCAGGAATGTCGGGCGCTCACCTTCACGCCAAACCAGCGCCCCGGCGGGCGCATCAAGCGCGTGGACGGGCCGTTCGAAGTCATTCTCACGGGTCGCGTTCCAGATCGTGCGCAAATCGTGATTCACCACGCGCGCCGTGGCGCCGGGCATGAAAGCGAGGCGCAGTTCGGCCCAATCCTCCTCGCCAAAGCCCGACGTATTCTCGGCAAAGCCGGCGCCGTCGAGCGGCACTCTGTTCTCGGCAGTAAAAACCTGAAGCATGTTCCATTCGAGCCATGCCAGTTCCGCCACTTCGGGATCATGCGCAAACAGAGCCTCACAGGTGGCATCGAAACCTGCTCCAGCTTCGTCGATCGTCCAGCCGCCAGGCGGATTGCTGATCAAATGATGAGCGGCCGCACGCCGAAAAGCCTCTTCACCAGCCCAGCGCGCAGTTCGTTCGTAAGTGCTGCGCAGCGCGTCAACCAGTGCGGACCGGTAATTGTTGCGATAGACTGCCATGCCAGCCGCTTGGCGCGCGCTCCAGCTATCGGGCGCGGGTACATCCTCATCCAGCACCTGCGCCATGAATGCGGATTGTGTCTCAGCCAGCCTCATGCCGCGGCACTCCTGCTGGGCTGCTTCGCGACTTTGCGCGCCAATTCCAGCTCATCCATCAGTTCGGGCAGCGGCGGGATCTTGTCGTCACGCTCGATCATGGTTGCGACCGGCCCCAGCCTGGCCATGGCACGGCCATAGAGCGCCCACACCTCATCGCAGACCGCGCGGTCATGCGTGTCGATGACAATTTCGCACTCGTCGCTTCTGGGTGAATGCCCCGCCAGGTGGATTTGCCGCACACGCTCCAGCGGCAGCCCATCGAGATAGTCCTGCGTCGAGAATCCGTGATTGCAGGCACTGACATAGACATTGTTGACGTCCAGCAGCAGGTAGCAGCCTGTCCGCTGCGCCATTTCCGAGATAAATTCCCACTCGGCCATCTCGTCCTGCGGGAAGGTCATGTAGCTTGAGGGGTTTTCGATCAGCATCGCCCGCCCGAGATGATCCTGCGCCCGCCCGATATTCTCGCAGACCACGCCCAGCGCTTCCTGCGTGAGCGGCAAGGGCAGCAGATCGTGGCTGTTATGCGCGCTGGTGCGGGTCCAGCACAGATGGTCCGAGATCCATAGCGGATCAATCCGCTCTGCCAGCCGCTTCAGCCGGTCAAGATAGGCAGGATTGAGCCCGCAAACCGAACCGATCGACATCGACACGCCGTGCAGAATAACGGGATGTTTGGCGCGAACCTGCTCCAGCACGCGTAGCGGCTTGCCCCCATCGACCATGTAGTTTTCGCTGATGACCTCGACGAAATCGACCGGCACATCGCCATCGAGAAAATCGGCGTAATGCGTGCGTCGCAGGCCCAGCCCGAAGCCGCAGAAGGGTTCGATCGAACTCATTGCGAATATCCCGAAATCGAGTGGGTGACCCGGCGCCGAGTCAGGGGGGCATGAGGGAGGCGCCGGATCACCCGAGGGTCGACGATTGGCTTAACCAAGATCGCCGATAGTTCCGCCAGTCGAGAGGCATTCACCGGCTTTCATCGCCTTGAAGCCGTGGCCCTTGCATTCGTTCTGGCCCTTGCAAGCATGCTCGCTGGTCGCGCAATCGGCCTGGCCCTTGCAACTGTTGACGCCATAACAGTGGACTGTGTCTTCCGAGCCGACGGCAGTGCCGGAGGAGCCAGCAGGCGGTTCGGCAGCGAAGGCCGCGACCGATGAAAGCGCCATTGCGCCGGCCAGTGCGGCCACTGCTGTCTTGCGGGTCTGGATAATCATGAAGTCCTCCAAATGGGAATGGTTCTGCCCATGGGCGGGCACAATGGAGTTCGGACGAGACTGGCCTGACGTTACAGTCCGGCTTTGATCGATGAAAAAAGATGAGGTTCCCGGAATATCGGCGGCACCTGTAACCGCGCCGCAGCCCTCTCCGAACCAGCAGGCAATCCCGGCGAGCGCGCCGGTCAACATGACCATCAATTTCTACGGAGAACCCAAATGAAAACCAAGTCGATCGCCGGTTTCGCTGGCCTTGCCCTCAGCGCTGGAATTGCCGCCGGTATCGCTGCTACGCCTGCTGCTGCAGCGGAGCAGAAAGCGCCGATGGAGAAATGCTATGGCATTGCCAAGGCCGGCCAGAACGATTGCGCTGCCGGGCCAGGCACATCCTGTGCGGGCACTTCCACCCGCGATTATCAGGGCAATGCCTGGAAGCTCGTGAAAAAGGGCACTTGTGAGAGCATCGCCACGCCGAAGGGCAAAGGCTCGCTCAAGCCGATCAACCGCTGATCGACCCGGCGTAGCGAGGGAGAGTGGCGATGGGTGCTTTGATTTCGCATTGCGACCGCATGTTCGGCATGCTGTCGGGGCGGCTGTTCGAAAGCCTGGTGCTGCTGTTCGTGCGTCTGGCCCTTGCCGGTATATTCTGGCGATCGGGCCGTACGAAGGTGGTCGAAGGGACGTGGCTCCAGATCAGTGACACCACGAAATACCTGTTCGAAAACGATTACTCGGACGTACCGATTCCGCCTGACATTGCCGCGCATTTGGCGACCTATTCCGAGCATCTGTTCCCGATCCTCCTGGTCCTCGGCCTTGCCACGCGATTTTCTGCGCTGGCCTTGCTGGGCATGACGCTGGTAATCCAGATCTTCGTCTTTCCCGAAGCCTGGTGGAGCGTGCATATCGTGTGGGTGGCTCTGGCAATGGTGCTGATTTCGCGCGGAGCCGGAATGCTCTCGCTCGACGCGGCGTTCATGAAGGCACGCGGGCGGTGATCTCGGACGAATCCACCCTCGCCCGGCTGATGGCGGCGGCACAGCGGGGCGACAGGCCCGCCTACAATGTACTGCTGTCTGAAGCGGGCATGTGGCTTGAGCGCTACTTCAGCAGACGCGTGCCCCCTCACCAGATCGACGATCTGGTGCAAGACGTGTTGCTGGCGCTGCATTCCAAACGATCGACCTATGATCCGGCACGGCCTTTCCTGCCGTGGCTCGCGGCAATCGCGCGCTATCGCTGGATCGATCACCTGCGCAAGGTTTATCGCCATGAAGCGGACGAGTTGGGCGACAATGATGCGAGCGTGGACAGCGAGGAGGATGTGGTTGAAGCGCGGGTGAGCCTTGAGCGGCTATTCGTCCATCTGCCACAGAAACAGGCGGAAGTGATCGAACTGGTGAAGATCGAAGGCAATTCGATCCGCGAGGCATCCGAAAAGACAGGCCAGAGCGAAAGCCTGGTAAAAGTGAATATCCATCGCGGGCTGAAGAAACTGTCCGCGCTTATCGAGAAGGCAGAGTGACATGAACCGGGCGCGAGAGAACATGATCGCCTCACTGACTGACGGGCTGGAACCGGTCCGCAGCTTCCGTATGCGGGATGGCGTGCTGGCCGTGGGCGTAGCCGGCATCGTCACTTTGGTCGGCATCGCGCTCATCGAAGGACTCTGGAACGGGGTATGGAACGGCGAGGCCAAGCCATTCTTCTGGGTTACCAACGGGTTGCTGCTATTGCTTGGGCTTGTCAGCAGCGGCGCGGCCGTGGGGCTTGCCTCACCTTCGGTGGGCAATCGACACGATGCACCGAAATGGGCGGCTGCGATGACGGGCGTTCTGCCGATCGCCGCGATCATAAGCCTGATCCCGCATGAGGATCCAATTGGTACCGTGATGGACCCCGCCTCGACTCATTGCCTGGCCTTTGCACTGGGAGCTTCTCTGCTGACGGGCGTTGTACTGACGATATGGCTGCGGCGCGGCGCGCCGGTGTCGCTCAATGCGGCAGGCTGGATGGCCGGGCTGGCCGCAGGCGCGCTGGGATCGGTGACCTATGGCATGTCTTGCCCGCTCAATTCGGTCACTCATCTGGGTATCTGGCATATCCTTCCGGTTGCGATTGCCGCTATTGTGGGCCGATTGGCGATCCCGCCGCTAGTCAGGTGGTGAGAGGATTCAGAGCCACTTCCACTTCCAGAACAGCGCGAGCATGGCCAGGAAGATCGCCGCGCACATGCCGACCACAATCCAGAACGCGTCCGCATCCTGAACGCCCGGCATTCCGCCGACATTGATGCCCAGCAGGCCGGTAACGAAACTCAGCGGCAGGAAGATCGCAGCCACAATCGTGAGCAGATAGTTCGTCCGCTCATTGCGCGCGATCGAGCGCCCGCGAATATCGTCCATCAGCACCACCGCGCTTTCCTTGCTGATGTCGAGATCTTCCAGATAGCGCCGCAACCGGTCGATGCTCTCGGCGATTTCGCGCCGGTCGTGATCCTCGAACCATTCGGGCGCGACGCGCGAGATAGCTTCCAGCGCTTCATGCATCGGCCCCATATGCCTCTTGAGCCCCAGGCAATTGCGGCGAATGGTGGCGATCTTTTCCAGCATGCCTTCGGGATCGTCTTCCGGATCGCGCTCTTCCAGCTCGTCGATATGCTCGTTCATGTCGACGATCGAGCGGTTCATCCGCGTAATCATCGCTTCGGTGATCTCGGTGATGAGCGCCCCGCAATCGTTCGGCCCCGCTTCGCGGCGGTCGATCATCTTGAGTACATAGCGCGGGGTCTGCAGCGGCAACCGGCGCAGGGTCAACAGCCGCTTGCCATCGCACCATAGCTGCATCGAAAGCATGTCTTCCGGCTGCGCATCGGGGTTGAAATTGATGCCCCTCAGCGTTGCCACCAGCGTTTCCCCCTCCCTGAAGGCGCGCGGACGGGTCTTGTCGCTGACGAGCAGTTCGCGGGTCGGCTCGGAGATTTCCAGCTCGCGGAGCCATTCCTCCACTCCCGGCCGAGTGCGGCACAGGTGGACCCACAGCACCTCTCCATCGCCATCGGGCTGCCATGCGCGCGCCTCGTCCCAGGTGACAGGACGGCCAGCGCCCTGCCCATCCAGAACGCGGCCAAAGATCAGGGGATTGTCCCCGTTGCCGTCTTCCGCCTGGTCGGGCTGCCGATCGTCGAACTCTTCGTCCATCGCGCCTTCATGCCTCAAACATTCGGCGCTGTCATTGCCCCTTCATCGCGCGGCGCCTATATGCCCGGCCATGTCTTCAGTGAGACCTTGGCGCGACATAGAACGTCGCAAGAGCCGCCAGATCATGGTCGGCAATGTCCCGGTGGGTGGCGATGCGCCGATCACGGTGCAGACCATGACCAATACGCCGACCGAAGATGCGGCGGCGACCATCGACCAGATCCGCCGCTGCGAGGATGCTGGCGCGGATTTGATCCGCGTGTCCTGCCCGACGGAGGAAGCGACCGCGAGCTTCGCGAAAATCGCCAGGGCAGCGCGAGTCCCGCTGATCGCGGACATCCATTTCCATTACAAGCGCGCGCTTGAGGCCGCCGATGCAGGCGCGGCCTGCCTGCGCATCAACCCGGGCAATATCGGCAGCGACGAGCGGGTGGCCGAAGTCGTCCGCGCGGCCAAGGCCAATGGCTGCGCGATCCGCATCGGCGTCAATGCGGGTTCGCTCGAAAAGGATCTGCTCGAGAAATATGGCGAACCCTGCCCCGAAGCGCTGATCGAAAGCGCGCTCGACCATATCAAGCTTCTGCAGGATCACGATTTCCACGAATACAAGGTGGCGGTGAAGGCTAGCGACGTGTTCCTGGCCGTGGCCGCCTATCATGGCCTCGCGGAAACGGTCGATTGCCCGCTGCATCTGGGCATTACCGAGGCGGGCGGACTGATCGGCGGCACGGTAAAAAGCTCAATCGGCATAGGATCGCTGCTGTGGGCCGGAATCGGCGACACGATCCGCGTCAGCCTCTCCGCTGAGCCCGAACAAGAGGTGAAGGTCGGCTTCGAAATACTCAAAGGCCTGGGCTTGCGCACACGCGGGGTGCGGGTCGTCTCCTGCCCGTCCTGTTCACGCCAGGGCTTCGACGTGATCCGGACGGTCGAGGCGCTGGAAAACCGGCTCGAGCACATCAAGACGCCGATGAGCCTTTCGGTGCTGGGCTGCGTGGTCAACGGACCGGGCGAAGCGCGCGAGACCGATATCGGCATTACCGGCGGCGGCAATGGCAAGCACATGGTCTATCTTTCGGGCGTGACCGATCACCATGTGCAAAGCGCGGACATGCTCGATCACATTGTCGAACTGGTCGAAGCCAAGGCAGCCGAGATCGAAGCCAATATGATCGATGCGGGCAAGGCGACGGAGGTGGCCGAGTGAGCCTCTCCATCAGGCAAGCCAGGCCTGACGACCTTCCTCTGATCGCCGGCCTGATCCGCGCCCTGGCGGATTACGAGAAACTGGCGCACGAAGTGCGGTTCGATGAGGAGATTCTCGCCAGAAACCTGTTCGGCGAGCGTCCGTATGCCGAAGTGGTGATCGGCGAGGTCGATGGCGAACCCAAAGGCTTTGCGCTGTTCTTTCACAATTTCTCGACCTTTGAAGGCAAGCCGGGAATCTATCTGGAGGACCTGTTTGTCCAACCTGATGTGCGCGGCAAAGGCCTGGGCAAGGCGTTGCTTGCTCATCTCGCTTCGCTCGCAGTCGAGCGGGATTGCGCTCGGCTCGAATGGTGGGTGCTGGACTGGAACACACCCTCGATCGACTTCTACAAATCGCTCGGCGCGAAATTCATGGACGAGTGGACGGTCATGCGAGTGGACGGATCAGCGCTAACCCAATTGGCCAGCGCCGCGCCAGACGCCGCGAAATAGGTCGGCTCCCGCCATGATTGCTGCAATGTTCGCCGCCCTGCTTCTCGCGATTGCACTGGCGATGGACGCTTTTGCTGTCGCCATGGTGCAGGGAGCATCCTTCCGCCCCGGCGGCAGGGACACGCTGCGGATCGCACTCTATTTCGGGATATTCCAGGGTATCATGCCGATCATCGGCTGGGGGCTGGCCAGGCTCTCGCTCGATTGGGTGGCAGCGATCGACCACTGGATCGCCTTCGGGGTGCTGGGAATCCTCGGCTTGCGCATGCTGATAAAGTCCGAACACGACGAGGAAGCCGTTCCGCTCAACGGCCTGGCGCTGACCGGAGCGGCAATTGCCGAGAGCATCGACGCGCTTGCAGCGGGCGTCACACTGCCCACGATCGGATTGCCGATCATGACAACCTGCATCGTGATTGCCCTGGTCACCACCATCTTGTCTGCAATTGGCGTCGGCATCGGAGCAAGGCTGGGGCAAAGGTTCGGGCGGCCAGCGGAATTCCTGGGCGGGCTGATCCTCATCGGATTGGGTCTGAAGATCCTGGCCGAACACACTGGAGTGATCTGACGCATGTAGTCCATTGCCAGGCATGGACAATGCGCGCTGGCACGTGCCCACCATTTGAGCTATTTCCCACGGCGGTCGCAATCCTCCGAGGGAGAGTGTGGATATGGCCGACATCGAAACCGATTACCTCATCATCGGAGCCGGGGCCGTAGGCCTGGCCTTTGCTGATACGCTGATCGAGGAAGATCCCGATTGCCACATCACCTTTGTCGACCGGCATGCCCGCCCCGGCGGACACTGGAACGATGCCTATGGTTTCGTGGCGCTACACCAGCCGAGCGCGAATTACGGTGTAAACTCGATGGGGTTCCCGACCGAACGGATCGACACGCACGGACCGAATAAGGGGCTGCACGCGCTCGCTAGCGGAACCGAAGTGCTCGCCTATTTCGAAAAGGTCATGAATTTGCGGCTGCTGCCGACCGAGCGCGTCGCCTATTACAGGCTGAGCGAGTTCAAGGGCAGGAACGAAGCGGGCGAGGCGCGGATCGTCTCGATCCTCTCGGGTGAGGAGACAACGGTTAGAATCCGCCGCAGGCTGGTCGATGCGACATTCTACCAAACGTCCGTCCCGTCGACGCACAAGCGCCAGTTCGACGTTGCCGAAGGCGTCGATGTCGTTCCGCCCGGCGCGCTGCTCGATTTGTGGAAGCGCCCAGAGGCGCTGCCCGAACATTACGTCATCCTTGGCGGCGGCAAGACCGCGATGGACACCGCCGTCTGGCTGATCGAAGCGGGCGTAGAACCAGACCGGATTACTTGGGTGCGCCCGCGCGAGAGCTGGCTATGGAACCGCGTTTACACCCAGCCCGGCGAGGAATCGCTCGAAGACGTGGTCGGCATGCAGATCGCGATCCTCAGCGCTGCAGCCGAGGCGCAAGACGGCGCCGAACTGATGCACATGCTGGGCGAGGACGGCTATTTTCTCAGGATCGACGAATCTATCGAGCCGGAGATGTTCCACTTCGCCACCATCTCGCAGGGCGAGGTGGACATCATGCGGCGTATCAAGAACGTCATCCGCAATGGCCGGGTAAGTTCGATCGAACCGGGCAAGATGATCTTCAGGGATAGCGAAATTGCTGTTCCCGAAGGCAGCCTGTTCATCGATTGCACCGCTTCGGCTGTGCCCTTCCGCGTCAGGGAAAACAGCCGCCCGATTTTCGATGGCGACACGATCACGCTTCAGCCGCTGCATGTGCCCCTGGTGACAACCAGCGCGGCGGTGGCGGCATTCATCGAAGCCAATTACGATAATGACGAAACCCGCAACGCGCTGGCCACACCTGGCCCGCTGACCGATACGCCCGCGACCTACCCCTACAGCCTTCTCATCACCTTGACGAACCGCGGCGCATGGTCACGTGATCCCAAAATGAGTGCCTGGTTGGCGACGGCCCGCATCGACATGCTGAGCCCAACAATCGCCAAGCTCTCGGCAGAAGGCAGCCCAAAGCTGGCAATACTTGCTCAATTTCAAGATGTTATATCGAAGAACATGCCCGCGATGGCGCAGCTCGGCATGAAGGCCAAGGCTGTGCACGAGGCGGCATAAATTCGCTATTCACTCATCTTACAACTTTGGGGTAGTATAGCACAGGTATGAAGAGACGGGATCTCTTGAGTGGCGGATTGGTTGCGAGCGCTTCGCTTGCCCTGCCCACGCGCGTCTTTGCTACGCCGCGTGCCGGATCAAAGCGCGACCGCGCGCTGTTCGAACTGGCCAAGCGCGAGCTGGACCGGGCCGGTGACGTCGTGTGGAAGCGCGATATCGTGGGCGTGGCCGATTATGGCCTGCATTCGGCCGAGCGCCGGTTCCATTTCGTCAATCTCGATCGCGAAGAAGTCCAAAGCTATCACGTCGCGCATGGATCGGGCTCCGATCCCGAGCACGATGGCTGGCTCAATCGTTATTCCAACGTCGAAGGGTCCAACGCGACGAGCCGCGGCGCCTATATCACCTGGGAATGGTACGTCGGCCGTTACGGCACCTCGGTGCGGTTGGGCGGCCTCGATTCCACCAACAACAATGCTTTCGACCGCGCAATCGTGATGCATCGCGCCAAATATGCCGAACCAGAGCATATTTCACGCTGGGGCCGCCTGGGCCGTTCCAACGGTTGCTTTGCCATGGGCGAGGAACAGTTCAGGATCGCGCTGCTCAACCTGTCAGGCGGGCGGCTGCTCTATGCCGACAGCCTGGGCTGGAACGAAGACGGCAGCGTGGTCCCGGTCCACAGCGTCGAGCCGCTGGTTGCTGACGACGCGCATTGGCCGAAACGGATCAATCCGGGCGTTTACTGACCTACAGTGCGCCCGTCAGGTCCGAAGATCGTCGATGATCTCGACCACTTCCTCGTCTGTCTCGGTCGCGCGATTTGAAACACGCGGCTGGTCGAGGCTCGCCAGCACCGGCGCATCGCGCCCGTAGATATCCTTGAAGGTTGCCAGATCGCCGTCGATGTCCGAAGCCATGGTGAAATAGGTGATATAGACCGGCATCTCGCGTTCGATCGGCACGCGGGTGTACTTGCCTGAGGTGGCAACCTCGACCGCTTCTTCCTTGGTCGCACCCTTACCCAGGATCGCCATGGTGATCGCCAGTTCCAGCGCGCGTTCGGTGCGGATGCAGCCATGGCTCAGCGCGCGTTGATCGGCATTGAACAGCCCGCGCGAAGGCGTGTCGTGCAGGAAGATCGCATGCGGATTGGGCATGTCGAGCTTCATCATCCCCAGCGAATTTCCCGGGCCCGGCTGCTGAACCACGCTGATGTAGCCATTGGCGCCCTTGACCGCCTTGTAGCCGGCGCGACGCGCCCAGGCCGGATTGGCGAGGACCTTTGCGCCCAGCCCTTCACCCTTCACGATCGACTGCGGCACAGTCCATGTAGGGTTGAAAATCACACCCTCGACCTTCTCCGCCAATTGCGGCGTCGCGGTGCGCCCCGGCTTGCCCACGATAGTGCGATAGGTGCTAATGATCTTGTCATTCACCGTCAGGCGGAGCTGGTATTCGGGCACATTGGTGATGAGATATTGCTTGCCCAGATCGCGGGCGAGCCAGCGCCAGCGATCCATATTGGCCCGGATCAACTTGCGGCGGGCGGAATCTTCCGTCTTCGCCAGCTCTTCCTTGAGCCGCGCATAGTCCGGATGCGTAGGATCGAGTTGCGCCAGAGTACCGGCGATGTCGCCGCTCGCCACCGCTTGCTCAAGCAGGTCAGCGGTGCGGAAGCGGTCGCGATCGGGATCGACCACAAACCATTGCTTGCGCGCATCCATCGGCGTGCGCCCGTCGCGCAGATCCTCAACCAGCCACACGAAACTGCGGCTGGCGAGTTCGTCAAGTTCCTGCGACGGGCCGGAGGCGATTGCAGTGCGCAGGGCCTGGAGGTCGTAATCCTTCGGATCGAGGCCTTCCGCCCCGATACCTTCGATTACCTGCACCAGCGCATCAGCCTTCTCCAATGACCAAGCTGCGATCAGCGGCTTGGGCGTGGCATCGAGGTCGCCCTGCACAACCGGTTCGGAAACCATGTTCGGAAAGGCGGCTTCGAAGGAACCGGGCTTGGGGCCCACCTCGACCTCTGCCTCATTGTGCCGGTCTTCGGGCAGCAGGCTTTCCGGCTCGGCCTGTTGCGCCAAGGCCGCACCGCCAATCGCCAAGGCGGCCACTCCAGCAATCCACTTGCCCGCCGTCATACGCATAAGAATCTGAACTTCCTTAATCTTTCAACTTGGCAGACGCTACACAGAACGCCTGCAAATGCCGATATATTAGTACCGATTGCTATAGAAGGCCACGGCTTTCGCTCCTGTGAACCCGGGTGCAAATCAACGGCATCGATAGCGTGGCGAATAGGGTGACGGCACCGCGCTGCTCGCCTATGGCGGCACGGATGCGCCAATCCGAACCTTCGCTCAGACCCTATATCGCCACGATCGCGGGAATTGCGCTGTTTTCAGCGATGGATGCGGCGATGAAAGGCGCTTCGATCGCAACCGGGGCCTACAGCGCCTATCTGCTGCGCTGCCTGATCGGCCTGGCCATGATCGCCCCTTTCTGGTGGTTTTCCGCGCGCAAATGGCCCTCTCGCGCTACGATGAAGATCCACCTCCTGCGCGGCACGGTTGTCGCCTTCATGGGGTGGACCTTCTTCTTCTCGCTCGTGAGGCTCCCACTGGCAGAAGCGATCGCGCTGTCATTCATATCGCCGCTGATCGCGCTCTATCTTGCCGCGATCCTGCTCAAGGAACAGGTCGAACGTCAGGCCATCATCGCGGCGCTGCTGGGTCTGGCTGGCGTTGTCGTTATCATTGGCGGCAAGATCGGGCGTGAACGGATGACCGACGATGCGGTGATCGGACTCGCCGCCATGATGCTGTCTGCCCTGCTCTATGCCTGGAACCTGGTGCTTCAACGCCAACAAGCATTGGTTGCGCGCCCGAGCGAAGTCAGCACGTTCCAGAATGGCGTTGTGGCGCTGGTGCTGCTCGCCGGAGCGCCTTTCCTGCTCAAACTGCCAGAGCCAGAGGTCTGGCTGCACATTACCGCCGGAGCGGTCCTGGCGGTGGGCGCGGCACTATGTCTCGCCTGGGCCTACGCCCGGGCCGAAGCGCAGGCGCTTGTGCCAATCGAATACACCGGATTCGTGTGGGCCGCTCTGTTCGGTTGGATTATTTTTGACGAAGATGTGACCTCGACAACGGTAATGGGGGCCATGCTGATCGTGATCGGCTGCTGGATCGCGACCCGTCGCCGGCCCGAACAGTCAGCCCTATAGGGCCTGATTCACCCTTCTGCCCCCTTGACCAATCGCCTGTGAAAGAGCAGGTGCCGCGGCAAAAGCGACTCCCTGTTTTTCCTCCCCAGGGGGCAACGCGAAATCACGAAAGGATGAAACCCGCATGACCCAGGTCGGCAAGGACACGCTCGCAGCCCGCTCCACCCTCAATGTGAATGGCAAGGAATACGCCTATTATTCTTTCGCCAAGGCTTCCGAGACGATTGGCGATGTCTCCCGCTTGCCGACATCGATGAAGGTCCTGCTGGAGAACCTGCTGCGCTTCGAAGACGGCGGCTTCACCGTTTCGACTGACGATATCCAGGCAATTGCCGACTGGCAGAAGAACCCGGTGACAGGCAGCGAGATCCAGTACCGTCCGGCCCGCGTGCTGCTACAGGATTTCACCGGCGTGCCTTGCGTGGTGGACCTTGCCGCGATGCGCGATGCGATCGCCAAGCTGGGCGGCGATACCGCCAGGATCAATCCGCAGGTCCCGGTAAACCTCGTCATCGATCACTCGGTCATGGTTGACGAGTTCGGCCATCCCAAGGCTTTCGAGAAGAATGTCGAACTGGAATATGCCCGCAATGCGGAGCGTTATGACTTCCTCAAATGGGGCTCGAAGAGCTTCCAGAACTTCTACGCCGTGCCTCCGGGCACCGGCATCTGCCACCAGGTGAACCTGGAGCATATCGGCAAGGGCGTTTGGTCGAGCCAGGATCAGAGCGGGGCGAGTGTCGCCTATCCCGATACTTGCGTGGGCACCGATAGCCACACCACGATGATCAACGGCCTTGGCGTGCTGGGCTGGGGCGTGGGCGGAATCGAAGCCGAAGCCGCAATGCTCGGCCAGCCGGTCTCCATGCTGATCCCCGAAGTGGTCGGCTTCAAGCTGACCGGCGCGATGGCCGAAGGCATTACCGCCACCGACCTCGTGCTCACCTGCGTGCAGATGCTGCGCGAAGTGGGCGTGGTTGGCCGCTTCGTCGAGTTCTACGGCCCCGGCGTTTCGAACCTTAGCCTGGCCGACCGCGCGACGATCGCCAATATGGCGCCCGAATATGGCGCCACCTGCGGCTTCTTCGGCGTCGACGACAAGACTCTCGACTATCTGCGCCTCACCGGCCGCAGCGAAGACCAGATCGCACTGGTCGAAGCCTATTCGAAGGAACAGGGCATGTGGTTCGAGCCGGACAATGAGCCGGTCTTCTCGAACACGCTCTCGCTCGACATGGGCGCCGTCGTGCCTTCGCTCGCCGGGCCAAAGCGCCCCCAGGACAAGGTCATCCTCCCCGAAGTGGACGATCTGTTCAACGGCGACCTCGCCAAGCTCTACAAGAAGGACGCGCCCGTCCGCGTTCCGGTGGAAGGCAAGGACCACGATATCGGAGACGGCGACGTTGTGATTGCGGCCATCACGAGCTGCACCAACACCTCCAACCCGGATGTGCTGATCGCCGCCGGCCTCGTCGCCAAGAAAGCGAATGAAAAGGGCATGAAGCCCAAGCCCTGGGTGAAGACCTCGCTCGCCCCCGGATCGCAGGTGGTTACCGACTACCTCGAGAAGGCCGGGCTGCAGGATCACCTGGACGCGATCGGCTTCGACCTCGTCGGCTATGGCTGCACCACCTGCATCGGCAATTCGGGCCCGCTCGCCCCACCGATCAGCAAGGCAATCAACGGCAATGACATCGTTGCCGCCAGCGTCCTGTCGGGCAACCGCAACTTCGAAGGACGCGTCAGCCCCGATGTGCGCGCCAACTTCCTCGCTTCGCCGCCGCTGGTGGTCGCCTATGCGCTCAAGGGCACGGTGACCGAAGACTTCGTCACTACTCCGATCGGACAGGACAGCGACGGCAACGACGTGTTCCTGAAAGACATCTGGCCGTCCAATGAAGAGGTCGCCTCGGTCCGCAATTCCAGCATCGACCGCAACATGTTCGAAACGCGCTATGCCGACGTCTACAAGGGCGACGAACACTGGCAGGCGATCAATGTCGAAGCCTCCGACACCTATCAGTGGCGCCCGGGCAGCACCTATGTCGCCAACCCGCCCTATTTCGAAGGCATGGGCATGACCCCGGCACCGGTGACCGACATCAACGATGCAAAGCCGCTGGCGATCCTGGGCGACAGTGTCACCACCGACCACATCAGCCCTGCCGGTTCGATCAAGGAAGACAGCCCGGCCGGCGAGTATCTGATGAGCAATCAGGTCGCCAAGGCAGACTTCAACTCCTATGGCTCGCGCCGCGGCAACCACGAAGTTATGATGCGCGGCACATTCGCCAACATTCGCATCAAGAACGAAATGGTTCCGGGCGTCGAAGGTGGATACACCACCTACAATGGCGAGCAGATGGCGATTTACGACGCCGCCATGAAGCACAAGGCGGACGGCACACCGCTGGTCGTTGTCGGTGGCAAGGAATATGGCACCGGCTCCAGCCGCGACTGGGCGGCCAAGGGTACCATCCTGCTCGGCGTGCGCGCCGTCATCGTCGAAAGCTTCGAGCGTATCCACCGTTCGAACCTGGTTGGCATGGGCGTGCTACCGCTGCAGTTCAAGGCGGGTGACACGCGCGAAACGCTCGGCCTCAAGGGCGATGACAGCTTCACGATCAAGGGCCTGGCGGACCTTCAGCCCGGCCAGGACGTGGAAGTCGAAGTCACACGCGCCGATGGGACCACCTTCAGCTTCACCGCGCTTTGCCGCATCGATACGGCGAACGAGATGGAGTATTACAAGAACGGCGGCATCCTGCAGTATGTGCTGAGGAAGCTCGCATCTGACTGATCGGTCCAGCCTGATTGGCGGAAGAAATTGAGGGGCGGTCCGCAAGGGCCGCCCTTTCGATTCCTCAGCTACTTTCGCGCTGAAACTCGCTTGTGCGCTCGAATGCACGGTGGAAGATCTGTTTTCGCTCGTGGACTAAGTACGTTTTAGCGAAAAAGATGGGCGGCAAACCGGATCGGATGCCGCCCGTAACCAGTCAAATTGGCTCCGCAAGGGTGCGGTTCAGGCCCCCTTGCGGATCTTGAACTTGCGGCGGCCCAGGATCGCGGCGGCCGCCGCACCGAACAAGAAGGTCATCGGCGGCGCAGGGACATCGGTCCCGCTGCTTGTGCCGCCCGAGGAGCTGGACGAGCCGGATGTGCTCGAGGAGCTCGATGAACTGGTTGAACTTGAAGAGCTCGAAGAACCTGACGAGCTGGAAGAACCGGAAGACGAAGAGGACGAACTCGAAGACGAGCTGCTGGACGACGAGGAGCTGGTGCTGCTCGTGATGATGCCCGTGCTGCCTCCGCTGGTCGACACACCGCCACTGCTTCCGCCCGAGCTAGAAGAAGACGAGCTCGAAGAAGATGAGCTGCTGGAAGACGAACTCGACGAGCTGGACGAGGACGAAGAGCTGGAAACATTGCCGCTCGAACTCGACACATTGCCGCTCGAGCTTGAAACGTTGCCAGACGAACTCGATACGTTGCCACTCGAGCTACTGACGTTACCGGACGAGCTTGAAACCGAGCCGGTTGAACTCGAAACATTGCCGCTCGAGCTGCTCACAGCGCCGGTCGAACTCGAAACATTCCCCGAGCTTGACGAGGTGGAGCTGGAAACCGAGCCGGTCGAGCTCGAAACGCTGCCGGTCGATGTCGAAGTGCTGACCTCACCGGTCGAGGAGCTGATGTTGCCGCTCGAACTGGTGGAGCTGACCTGGCCGCTCGACGAAGTGGTCGATGTCGAATTGTCGATATCGATATCGATGTCGATATTGATATCGCCGCCTTCACCGTCGAGCGGAATGTCGACCGTTCCCGAACTGCTGGTATCGGTGGGATCGTCGAACCCGTCGCTCGTGCTTCCACCCGATGTGGACGTCGTCGTGGTCGAAGTCACGGTCACATTGCCGCCCGATGATCCGCCGCCACCGAAGAAGCCGCCGAAGAAGCCTCCGCCGAAACCGCCGCCAAGACCGCCGCCGCCATAAACGACCGGGCCGCCAAAGCCGCCACCGCCGCCCTGGATCGGGGGCAGCGCGGGAAGCGGCGCCGGGATCATGCGGGCGCGATAGATCGGCGGGCATTCCTGTGCGTCGGCATAGGCGCTCACTGCACCTTCAGGCGCGAGGCCCACATCGGTACCAGGCTGGACCGGCTCGCATTCGAGAGTCCGCTCAACGATCCGCCGCTGGCGCTTGATCGGCTTGGGAATCTCCCGCTCGCGAGTCTTGATATATTTGACCTGCTGGACGGGTACCGCTTTGCCCTTGACGAGCTTGCCCTTCATCTCGCTTGCATAGGCAGGGTCCCCAACCGGGGTTTCCGCGACATGCACGGCACCGCCGGCGAGCAGGGCGACACCTGCTGCGGTTGCGGACAGCTTTGCTGCGAGCAGTTTAACCGACATGGACTTGTTACTCTCATCTGCATCTGCGGATGCGGCAAACCGGCGATTCCGGCCTTCCGCCTATTCCTTTGATTGCAAATGAGTGCGGTTAGTTACCAACGGCAACGCAATTAACCATGAATCATGTGCCCAGCGTCCAGTTTCTTCATTCGGGAGGCGCCGATTTGGCCTACCTGTCCCACTATGAAACCAATCCAGGCCAAATTATTCGCCGTTTTTTAAGGAGTTCCGTCAAACAGGCCCGTTTGTGATGACTGATCGGGAGGCCTGGGAGGCGACATTTCGAGGTGCTCCCAGCCTGCATCGTTAAGCACGCGGCCGCGCGCCGTGCGCGCCAGCAGGCCGAGCTGGATGAGATAGGGCTCGATCACATCTTCCACCGTGTCGCGCGGTTCTGCCAGCCCAGCAGCGAGCGTTTCCACCCCCACCGGGCCGCCCTTGTAAGTGCCTGCGATCATGAGAAGATAGCGCCGGTCCATCGCATCGAGGCCAAGCGAATCGATCTCCAGCCGCGTCAGCGCATCGTCGGCAATCGCCCGCGTGACCGTGTCCTGGCCTGCGACATGGGCGAAATCGCGCACCCGCCGCAGCAGCCTTCCCGCTACGCGCGGCGTCCCGCGACTGCGCCGCGCAATCTCGCGCGCGCCCGCGGGATCGATATTCATGCCCATCAACCGCGCCCCGCGCGTCACCACCAGATCGAGCTCGTCATGGGTATAGAAATTAAGCCGCACGGGGATGCCGAAGCGATCGCGCAGCGGAGTTGTCAGCAGGCCCTGCCGCGTGGTCGCCCCGATCAGCGTAAAGGGTGGCAGGTCGATTCGAACGCTGCGCGCCGCGGGCCCTTCGCCGATGATGATATCGAGCGCGCGGTCTTCCATCGCGGGATAGAGGATTTCCTCCACCACCGGATTGAGCCGGTGAATTTCGTCGATGAACAGCACATCATGCGGCTCTAGATTGGTCAGCAGCGCCGCCAAATCGCCCGCCTTGGCGATCACAGGGCCGCTGGTGGCGCGGAAACCGACGCCCAGTTCCTTGGCGACGATCTGCGCCAGCGTGGTCTTGCCCAGGCCAGGTGGGCCGAAGAACAGTGTGTGGTCCATCGCCTCGCCGCGCGAGCGCGCGCTATCGATGAAGACGCGCAGGTTCTCGCGCGCGGCCTCCTGCCCGATGAACTCGGCCAGCGACTTGGGCCGCAACGCCGCATCTGGATCGTCTGCTTGCCTGTCCGGCGAATGGAGGGGGATGGGATCAGTCAATTGCTTCACCGTCGACCTTCCAGCCAATCCAAGCAAAAAGGGCCATCAGTGGCAACATTACGAATGCCGCCGCGCCAGGAAAAAAGAAGAATGCGATACCAGAGGTGGAATTGCCATACGCCACAATGTCATAGCAGGTGAACGCAGCGTAACCGAAATAGGCGATGGCTAATCCTATGAGAAGGCGCACAGCTACGACCGAATTCGTCTGCCCGGCGAAGTATAGCGAGACCCAACCCCAGGCGCCCATAAATGCGGCAGGCAACACAGACCAGAGCCAACTTTCGGCACTCCAAAATTCCAACCAGTTTGCTCTCCTGACGCTCACGGCCAGTTGGATTGTCGCGAGAAGAAGAACTAATCCCCCTAAGCCTAGCCACCTGCGGACTGACATCCTCATCACAGCTATCCCAAGCCAGTCGTGGCTGAAATGGATGCTGAAACGAGTTCAGGATGACGAGTTGAGATCTCCATCACCCCGCCGCCCTTTTCAGTGCTACGCGGATCAGCTCGCTTTCGCTGGCGTCCTCACCCAGTTCGCCCTGAGCGCGCGCGACGGCCTGTGCGGCAATCGCGGGCTTGAAGCCGAGATTCTCCAGCGCGCTCACAGCATCGGCGCTGGCGCTGTTAGCGGGAACGACAAATCCAGCCACGCCGCCGCCCGAACCAGACCCCGGCAATGCGCCCGCCTTGTCCTTCAACTCGTTGACGATTCTCCCGGCCAGTTTCGGCCCCACGCCCTGCGCGCGCGCAACCGTCGCCGCATCGCCGCCAGCGCAGGCATCGCGCAATTCGCCGGTCGAAAGCGCGGAAAGGATCGCCAGCGCGACCTTGCTGCCCACGCCCTGAACCTGCGTCAGCAGGCGAAACCAGTCGCGTTCCCCGGCTTCGGCAAAGCCCAACAGCCGCATGTCGTTCTCCGACACCTGCAGATCGGTATAGACGGTGCAGGCTTCGCCCTGCTCGCCCAGCGCCGTGAGCGTCTTGGCCGAACAATGGACCAGATAACCCACGCCCTGCACGTCAATCACCGCCCAGTCGGTGCCGGTTTCGTCGAGCAGGCCCTTCAGCTTCGCGATCATGGTTTGTTCTTGAACGTAAAGATAAGTTTGGTCCAGAGATTATGGACAGCAGCCCACAGTTGCGCCAATGCGCTTGCACATGAGTTGGAACACTTTCGGACGCGTGCTGCGCTTTACCACCTGGGGCGAGAGCCATGGCCCGGCGCTGGGCGCTGTGCTGGACGGGTGCCCGCCGCGCATCGCACTGAGCGAGAGCGACATCCAGCCTTACCTCGATGCGCGTAAGCCAGGGCAGAGCCGCTTCACCACTCAGCGGCAGGAAGCGGACCTGGTGCGCATCCTTTCAGGCACTTTTGAAGGCCAGACGACAGGCACGCCAATCAGCCTGATGATCGAAAACACCGATCAGCGCAGCAAGGACTATTCGGAAATCGCCAAGGCCTATCGCCCCGGCCATGCCGATTACGCCTATGACGCGAAATACGGCATCCGCGACTATCGCGGCGGCGGGCGGTCCTCCGCGCGCGAAACCGCAGCGCGGGTTGCGGCGGGCGCGGTGGCGCGGCTCGTCATCCCCGAAGTGACGATCACCGCCTATGTCTGCGAGCTGGGCGGCGATGCAATCGACCGCGAGGCAATCGACTATGCAGAGATCGGCAACAACGCCTTCTTCTGCCCCGATGCGGCCGCGGCAACGCGCTGGGAAGAGAAGGTCGACGCCGCGCGCAAGGCCGGATCATCGCTCGGCGCAGTGGTCGAATGCGTGGCGACGGGCGTTCCCGCAGGTTGGGGCGCCCCTGTCTATGCCAAGCTGGATGGCGATCTTGCGGCAGCGATGATGAGCATCAACGCGGTCAAGGGCGTCGAGATTGGTGACGGGTTTGCGGCCGCGCGGCTGACGGGCGAAGAGAATGCCGATCCGATGCGGCCGCCTGAACCGGGCAGCAATGATGGCATGCCGCGCTTCACCGCCAATCACGCTGGCGGCACGGCAGGCGGTATTTCGACCGGCCAGCCGGTGGTATGCCGCGTGGCGTTCAAACCGACCAGTTCAATCCTGACGCCGGTGGATTCGATCACCGCTGATGGCGAAGCGACGCAGGTGCGGACCAAGGGCCGCCACGATCCCTGCGTGGGCATTCGCGGCACACCGGTGGTCGAAGCGATGATGGCGCTGGTGCTGGCCGACCACAAGCTGCTCCACCGGGGTCAGAACGCGCTCAAGTAGCGTAGCGATAGCGCAGCAGGAACGCGCTCATGTAGCGTAGCGGTAGCGCAACAGGAACGCGCCCGACTGCAGGCAATGAGCGCCCTTCGCAAGCGCGATACCGCTCCGCATAATGCAATTTCTACAACAATTCATAAGTCACTGTTGCAATTTTGGAAACTACTGCATTTGATCGATAAAATCGATGTTAGCAATCGCACAAAATCGCTTTTCTGCGTTGCAACAATGCCTATTTGAACCCCCGAGTTTCAAACCAAACCAGAGGGATTATTCATGGGTATCATCGGAAGCACCATCAAGCCGTTCAAGGCCACCGCATTCCAGGCGGGTAAGGACTTCTTCGAAGTCACGGACGAGGACGTGAAGGGCAAGTGGAGCGTGTTCTTCTTCTATCCGGCGGATTTCACATTCGTCTGCCCGACCGAGCTGGAAGACCTTGGCGAGAAATACGACCTGCTGCAGAGCATGGGCGTGGACGTCTATGCCGTCAGCACCGACACGCATTTCAGCCACAAGGCATGGCACGACACTTCCGAGAAGATCGGCAAGCTGAAGTATGCCTTCCTGGGTGACCAGCTGCACACGCTGTCGAACAATTTCGGCGTGCTGCGCGAAGAGGCCGGCCTGGCTGACCGCGCGACTTTCGTGGTCGATCCCGATGGTGTGATCCAGATCATGGAAATCACCTGCGAAGGCGTGGGCCGCAACGCCAACGAACTGACCCGCAAGATCAAGGCGGCGCAATATGTCCGTGCAAACCCCGGCCAGGTCTGCCCGGCCGCGTGGGAAGAAGGCAGCGAAACGTTGGCTCCTTCGCTCGATCTGGTCGGCAAGATCTGATCGTTGAACTTCGGGAACCGGCAACACCGCCGGTTTCCATTGCCCGGGCTCCCGCTCGGGTCGCTGGAAGCCCCGGGGCCTCTCTCCCCCTCCCAAGGCCCCGGGTCTTCTGGCTAACACCCAAAAATCAATTCTTCGGAGTGACGCCTCATGCTCGACCAGGCGATGAAAGATCAGCTCAAGCAATATCTCGCCAATCTGCGCGAGCCAATTGAGCTCGTCGCATCGTTGGGTGATGACGAGAAGTCCGCGCAAACGCGCGCCTTGCTCGAGGAAATCGCCGCGCTGCACGATCTTGTCACGGCTTCGTTCGACGGAACCGACGATCGCAAGCCCAGCTTCGTGATCCGCCGCGCGAGCGATGCGGAAAAGTGGGTGCGGTTTGCGGGCCTCCCCATGGGGCACGAGTTCACTTCGCTGGTGCTGGCGCTGCTGTGGGCGGGTGGCCATCCGCCCAAGGTCGATGCCGACCTGATCGAACAGGTTCGCGCGCTGGAAGGCGATTTTCATTTCGAGATGTATTTCTCGCTCTCCTGCCACAATTGCCCGGACGTAGTGCAGGCGCTGACGCTGATGGCGCTGGAGAACCCGCGGATCACCGCCACGCTGATTGAAGGCGGCGCCTATCAGGACGAAGTCGAAGCGCGCGGCGTTCTGGCCGTGCCCGCGACCTTCCTCAATGGCGAAAGCTTCTACAACGGCAAGATGGAGCTGGCCGAGATCCTCGCCAAGCTGGACAGCGGGGCCGATGCCAAGGCGGCAGAAAAGCTGAGCGCCAGGGACCCGTTCGAAGTGCTGGTGATCGGCGGCGGTCCTGCAGGTGCGGCGGCAGCGATTTACACGGCGCGCAAGGGCTTCCGCACCGGCATCGCGGCCGAACGCTTCGGCGGACAGCTGCATGACACACTCGGCATCGAGAACCTGCCCGGCACGCCCTACACAGAAGGGCCGAAGCTGGCAGGCGATCTCGAACGCCATGTCGGCGAGTATGACATCGACCTGATGAACCTTGCCCGTGCCGTGCAGCTTGTTCCGGCCGAAATGCCAGGCGGATTGCACCGGATCGAACTCGCCAATGGCGGCACGCTCAAGGCGCGGTCGCTGATCCTCTCGACCGGCGCGCGCTGGCGCAATCTCGGCGTTCCGGGTGAGGCGGAATACCGCAACAAGGGTGTCGCTTATTGCCCGCATTGCGATGGCCCGCTGTTCAAGGGCAAGCGCATCGCGGTGATCGGCGGCGGCAATTCGGGCGTCGAGGCGGCGATCGACCTCGCCAATGTCGTCGGTCATGTGACGCTGATCGAGTTCGACAGCAAGCTGCGCGCAGACGAAGTTCTGCAGGCCAAGCTGCGCTCGCTCCCCAATGTCGAAATCGTCACTTCAGGACAGACGACCGAAATCACCGGCGATGGCGAGCGTGTGGACGGCCTGGTCGTGAAGGACCGCGAGAGTGGCGAGGAGCGCCGGATCGAACTGGAAGGCGTGTTCGTCCAGATCGGTCTCGTGCCCAATACCGAATGGCTGGCCGAAAGCGGGCTCGAACTGTCAAGGCACGGCGAGATCGTGACCGATGAAGAAGGCCGGACCAACTTGCCCGGCATCTTCGGCGCGGGCGATGTCACCACCGTTCCCTACAAGCAGATCGTGGTCGCCATGGGCGAAGGATCGAAGGCGGGGCTGTCCGCATTCGACTACCTGATCCGCAACGAAGCGAGTGACGAAATCGCACAGGCCGCCTAACTGGCCATCCAATCGCCGGAACAAGATGCGCATCGCCGCTTTTCCTTAGGGAGAGGCGGCGTTTTCGCTTGTGCTCAAGATCAGGTTTTTGATCGTAATATCCAATCAATGAGCGCCATTTAATCGATTGGACAGTTTACGGGTGAAACGTCATCCTCCGTCTCAAGACTCACCTCCCCCGAGTCTCTTGCCTGAGAGGAGAACAGCATCATGGACATGAAAACCGGCGATATGGGCGGCAAATGCCCCTTCACGGGTGGCGGCACCCGCACGCTGCTGGGCCGCACGAACGAGGATTGGTGGCCCAACAAGCTGCCTCTGAACATGATGAGCGATCGCGGGTTGTCACCCAGCCCGATGGATCCCGACTTCGACTATGCGGAGGCATTCAAATCGCTCGACCTTGCGGCGGTCAAGGCGGATCTGACTGCGCTGATGACCGATAGCCAGGACTGGTGGCCAGCAGATTACGGCCATTACGGCCCCTTCTTCATCCGCATGGCCTGGCACGCGGCAGGCACCTATCGCGTGTCTGACGGGCGCGGCGGCGCGGGTGAAGGGCAGCAGCGTTTCGCTCCGCTCAACAGCTGGCCCGACAACGGCAATCTCGACAAGGCTCGCCGACTCCTCTGGCCGATCAAGCAGAAATATGGCGATGCGTTGAGCTGGGCCGACCTCTTCGTGCTGACCGGCAATGTCGCAATTGAATCGATGGGCGGCCCGGTGTTCGGCTTCGGTGGCGGCCGTCCCGACGTCTATTACCCCGAGAAGGTCTATTGGGGCACCGAGGATGAGTGGGTGAACACCGGAGCGGAAACGCGCATCCAGCCTGACAAGGACTGGGACCTCGAGGACCCGCTCGCCGCAATCCAGATGGGCCTGATCTACGTCAATCCCGAAGGGCCGGGCGGCAATCCCGACCCGCTTCTTGCGGCGCGCGACATGAAGGAAACCTTCCTCCGCATGGCCATGGATGACGAGGAGACCGTCGCGCTGACCGCCGGTGGCCACGCCTTCGGCAAGGCGCATGGCGCAGTTGATCCGGGCACGCTGAGCGGCGACCCCGAATCCGAAGCGCTCGAACTGCAGGGCTTTGGCTGGGCAACCGACGCGGGCCAGATCGCAGAGGGGCTGATTACGACTTCGGGCATCGAAGGCGCCTGGACGCCCAACCCCACGCAATGGGGCGGCGACTACTTCCGCCTGCTGTTCAAATACGATTACGAGCTGGTCCACAGCCCGGCCGGCGCGCAGCAATGGCAGCCGGTCAATCCGGACCCGGAGGACATGGCGCCCGATGCGCGCGATCCTTCCAAGAAGGTTCCGACCATGATGACCACTGCCGACATGGCGTTGAAGATGGACCCCGATTATCGCAAGATATCGGAGAAGTTCCTGAACGATCAGGCAGCGCTGGACGATGCCTTCGCCCGTGCGTGGTTCAAGCTGACGCACCGCGATATGGGCCCCAAGGCACGCTATCTCGGCCCGGACGTCCCCTCGGAAGACCTGATCTGGCAGGACCCGGTCCCGGCGGGCTCCACGCCTTCGGACAGCGACGTTGCCGCCTTCAAGTCGGCGGTGCTTGGCAGCGGACTGAGTGTCAGCGAACTGGTCAAGGCTGCCTGGGCATCTGCCTCGACCTATCGCAGGACGGACCATCGCGGCGGCGCCAATGGCGCCCGCGTGCGGCTCGCCCCGCAGAAGGACTGGGAAGCCAACGACCCCGCCGAACTGAGCAAGGTTCTGAGCAAGATCGACGAGCTGCGCGGCAATCTGTCGATGGCCGATGCAATCGTGCTCGCAGGCACGGCAGCGGTCGAGAAGGCGGCTAAGGATGCTGGCCATGATGTGGCGGTGCCCTTCACCGGCGGGCGCGGCGATGCCGGTGACGAGCAGACCGATGCGGCGAGCTTCGCCTATCTCAAGCCGCTCGCCGACGGGTTCCGCAACTATCGCGCGGGCCGGCTCAGCGTCGCGACCGAGGAACTGCTGATCGACCGGGCCGATCTGCTTGGCCTGACGCTGCCCGAAATGACGGCACTGGTCGGGGGCCTGCGCGTGCTGGGCGCCAATAGCGGCAATACCGCTCATGGCGTATTCACCAGCCGCAAGGGCCAGTTGACCAATGACTTCTTCGTCAACCTGCTCGACATTTCGACAAAATGGTCAGCCGTGGATGCGGACGAAGAGGAGTTCACCGGCAGCGACCGCAAGAGCGGCGAGAAGAAATGGACCGCGACACGCGCCGATCTCGTCTTCGGTTCGAACTCACAGCTTCGCGCTATCGCCGAAGTCTATGCCCAGAACGGCAATGAAGCGAAGTTCGTGAAGGACTTCGTAGCCGCCTGGACCAAGGTGATGAACGCAGATCGTTTCGACCTCGCCTGATCGATCGCAGCACTGGGCGCAAAGCGCCGCCGTGCGACGAGCGATTAGGGTCGCTAGGAACCCCCGGTCGAAAGGCCGGGGGTTTTTGTGTCAAACCTCCCCTTCAGGATGACCCTTGTTCCATGCACCAATGATTGCCTGTCCGCCGCCAAACACAAATCCGCCCGCAACAATCGGCCAGGACAACAGCAACCTGGATAGATTCATCAGATCTTCGACAACCGGCGCTCCATTCAGGATCGCACGCAATGTCAAAGTCAGAGTGATTGTTATCATGGCCAATGCGATCAGAGCTGCCGCCATCTGGATTCTCTGCATAATTTCCTCCCCCAAAAGATCGAGGTTGCAAATGGCAGGCTGGCCTTCGGCTTTGATATTCCTATTGCGGCTCGATCCGCTGGCGAGCCCGCCACACCGACAATTCCGGCATTGTGCCACAATTCGCAGCGCACGCCTTACTGGCGCCACCCCGACAGCAGCTTGCAGGCTCAGCGCCCACGCTTGAGAACAAGATAGAGCGCGCCGCCTCCGCCATGGCGGATATGCGCCTTGCGCACGGCTGCGATGGCGTCGGAATGGCGGCTGGCAGCAAGCCAGTCGAGCAGTTTGGCGCGGATCGCCCCGCGCTTCTCCGCCCGGTCGGCAGGATCGGTAGGGCGCGAGCGGCCCGCGATCAGGAGCACCACGCGCGCATCCACGGCCCGCGCCTGCTCGATCCCGTCCATCAGTCGGTCATAGGCCGCGTCGAGCGAATGCCCATGCAGGTCGAGCGTAAAATCGGGCTGGACCGATCCCGCTTTGAGCTTGCGATCCCAATGCGAGTCCAATCCGGAATGCGCCTCCCCGCGCCGGGGAGGAGGATCGCGCCGCGAAGCGGCGGGGTGGAGGGGCAAGTGCGGCTCTTTCGCCGAGGCAGGCTTCGGAGCAGTTGCGGGTGCGCCTCTACCGTCCCCGGAACGCGCCCGAGGACGGGCCCCTTCCCCCTTTTGGGGAGGATGCAGCGGCGTCACGGTGGAAGCGAGCTTTGCCCAGGCCTCCGCCTCTTGCTCACTCAGGCCGCGCGGAATGCTCATTGCGTGGTGTTAAGCTGCGCGCGGTCCAGCCGCTCGACCGTGCCCTTGGGCAGCAGGATCAGCGCCTGCCCGCGCCCGCTCATGCCGCCAGCGATCGCGCGGGCCCGTTCGCCCGCCCCCCAGAAAGTGTCAAAGCGATTGGCGCCCTTGATGGCGCCACCAGTGTCCTGCGCAATCCACAACCCGTCCGCCTCGTTCCGGTCGAGATCGAGCCAGACCGGAGCGCCCAGCGGGACGAAGCGCGGGTCTGCCGCCACCGAACTGGTGCCGCGCACCGGCACGCCCAGCGCGCCGAGCGGGCCGTCTCCATCGAGTTCGCGGAAGAAGATCCAGCTCTTGTTGAGCCGCATCAGATCACGGCCTTCCCCTGGTCTCTCGCGCAGATATTGCATGATGCCCTGCATCGAGCCGGGATATTGGCCCGGACCGTCACCCAGCAGCCCGCGCTCGCGCATGACCTTGCCGATACCGACATATTCGCGCCCGTTCTGACCCGCATAGCCGATCCGGATCACTTCGCCTTCGGGCGTCTTGAGGCGGCCCGATCCCTGGATCTGGAGGAAGAAAAACTCGACCGGGTCGGCGGCCCAGGCGATCTCCAGCCCACGCCCCGCCAGCGCGCCGTCCTCTATTTCCGCGCGCTCGTAGTAGAGCACGAAATTGCCGCTTGCATCATAGCGACCGAGCGGTGGGCGCCCCGTCCGCTCTGTTTCGGGCATATCAGCAGGCCAGGCGCGCACCAGCTCGGGCGGTGGACCATAGACCGGCACGTCGCAACCGGGCTGGCGTGTACGGCACCCGGTGATTTCGGGCTCGAAATAACCGGTCGCGAAGGCCGCACCGTCGCCCACGCGCACGGTCTCGAAGTAGCTTTGAAAGAATCCCGCCGCGCGGTCGGGCGGCCAGGCCGTTGCCGCATCGCAGGCCGGTTTCCAGTCCGCACCATTTGTCAGCCCGCTGGCATCTTCGCGCGCCTGAAGCTTGGGACACGATTCGAGGAAGCTGGCGAGTGCTGTTCCTGCGTCGCCGGGCGTCAAGCCAAGCGCTCCGACGTTGGGGCCGCGCACGAGCCCGGCGAAAGCGGCACTTTCGACCGCTTTGACCGGCGGAGCAATCGGTGTCGCGGTATGCGGCGCGGCGCCATCTGGGATCAGCCGCACGCAGGCGGACAGGACGAGGAGAGAGCCGAGCGCCAGCCCGTTCGAGAGCCAGTGCCGCAGCATGCGTCCTCCTCTTCAGCCAGGGATCTTGGCGATCAGCCTTGGTCGGTTTCGTCGAGCAGCCAGTTCGGATCGGCGGAATCGACTTCGCGTGCAAAGGTCCAGATGTCGCGGCTTTCAACCGCATCGTCGAGCGATCCGGCAATCACATTGCCATCCTTGTCGCGCGTAACCGCGGCGATGTCGGCAATGAACAGCACAGCTACTCGCGCCGTGCGTCCTTCCAGCGAGGCCGAATGGATGCGCGTTTCCTCGATCCGGATCAGCTTGTTATCGAGCGTGTGGCCCGCAGCTTTGCGCCCTTCAATCTCGGAATCGAAGCTGGCGAAGACATCATCATCGCACAGCTGCCTGAGAGTCTCGCTATCGCCTTTCCAGAAGGCATCAAGGATCATGCCATAGGCGCCCTTGGCTCCTTCGAGGAAAGCGATGATGTCGAAACGCGGATCGGCAGAGGCGATTTCGCGCACTCCGCGTTCGACCGCAGGCATGACGCCTTCCAGCCGCGGCTGGCGCTGCTGGAACTGGGAAGGGGCGGGCTTTGTGGATTTCGCCGCCGCAGGATCCTTCCCCTCACCCTTGTCGCCCGCATCGAAACGATGCGGAATCGACTCCTCTTCATGCTCGGCGCGCTGGCCAAGCACGGAATAGAGCCTCAGCCCCAGAAAGGCTGCGATCATGGCTAGGATGACGATTTCGACAATCACGTTTGTTTACCCGGCGGTCTTGCAAGCCGTCCCCGGCTCGAATGTTAAATCCCTGAGTGCCCTAAATAGGATCGAATTACAAATCGGCAACGGCTATTCCTGCTTCGATTGATGCCTTCAAGGGCCCCGTTTCGTCTCAACGCACGAAAGCGGTATTCGGTCCAGTTGCGGGCACCGCCTTGCGGTGCTAGGCGCGCGGCCAAACCGCTCTATGGGCGGAATGACACTCAACCCGATACGAAAGTTGGACCGACATGGCCGAAGAAGGCGACATTCTCACCGATCTCAATCTCAGCGATGGCGCACCCAATGGTGCGGACAACCTGCCGAGCGCGGGCATCATCACGCAATATGTGAAGGACATGTCGGTCGAAAACCCGAATGCGCCCGAGGTCTTTCAATGGACCGAACAGCCGCAGATCGATCTGCAGTTCAACATCGGGTCTAACAAGGTCAATGACGAGATCCACGAAGTGGAGCTCAAGATCAACCTCACGGCGAAGACATCCAAGGGCAATGCCTATCTGGTCGAGCTGGCCTATTGCGGGCTGGTTGCCATGCGCAACATCCCCGAAGAACATGCTCATGCCTTCCTGTTCGCCGAAGCTCCGCGCTTGCTGTTCCCCTTCGCCCGCGCGGTGGTGGCCGACGCGGTGCGCGATGCAGGCTTCGCGCCGATGATGATGGACCCGATCGACTTCAACGGGCTCTACCTGCAGCAGCTTCAGGCGAAGCAGCAGCAGGAAGCGGCCGAGGCGGGTAGCGATGAAACGCCCGCTCCCAGCGGCAACGCCTGAGGCGCGGAGACTAATGTGAAGGCTCTCGCATGAGCCTGCTCAAACATGTCGGCACGATCGGCTCGCTGACGCTGGCGAGCCGTGTCGCGGGCATGGCGCGCGAGATGATCTTCAGCCGCGTGCTCGGCGCCAGCGCCATAACGGACGCATGGTTCCAGGCCTTCATCATTCCTAACGTCTTCCGCAGGCTGTTTGCGGAAGGCGCCTTTTCCGCCGCCTTCGTGCCGATGTTCTCCAAGCGCCTGCACGGCGAAGGAGGGCTTGAGGAAGCGCGCAGCTTTTCCAACGATGTGCTGAGCATCTTCCTGCCGGTTCTGATCCTGCTTTGCGCAGTGATCGAACTGGCAATGCCGGGCGTGATCTGGCTGCTGGAAGACAAGCAGACCGATCCGGACGATTTCGCCATGGCCGTGGCTTTCGCGCGAATCATGTTCCCTTACATCGTGCTGGTCAGCCTGGTGACTTTGTTCACAGGCATGCTCAATTCGGTGTCGCGCTTTGCACCGGGAGCGAGCTTCCCGATTATCCTCAATCTGGTGCTGATCTGCGCGCTGCTGGGCGGCGATTATGCGATGCGGACCATGGGAGCGAACGTAGAGCAGGTGACATATGGCATCGCTTGGGCCGTCACCGCTGCGGGCGTGTTGCAGCTTGCCTGGCTCTACTACTGGACCCGCGTAGAAGGGTTCCGCCCGCGGCTGCTGTGGCCGCGCATCACGCCCGAAGTGAAGCGGCTGTGCGTCATCGCGTTGCCTGCTGCGATCGGTGGCGGCGCCTACCAGATCAACACTTTGATCCAGCTCTATTTCCTCAACCAGATCGGCGACGCTTCGGTCAGTTACATGAATTATGCCGACCGCCTGAACCAGCTTCCGCTGGGGATCATCGGCATTGCGCTGTCCACCGCCATCCTGCCGACACTGTCAAAGTTCGTCGGTAGCGAGAACAAAGAAGGCGCCGACCGCATCCAGTCCGATGCGATCGAACTGTCCATGTTGCTGACCATCCCGGCGGCGGTCGCGCTGGCAATCTGCGCAACCCCCTTCGTGACGATGATTTTCCAGGGCGGTCGTTTCGACCTGGCAGACGCCGCGATCGCGGGCAGAGTGCTCGCTGCGCTGGTGCTGGGCTTGCCCGCCTATGTGCTGGTCAAGGTTCTAGTGCCCAATTTCTATGCCCGTTCGGACACACGCACGCCCGTCTATGCCGCCTTCATCTCGCTGACGGTCTTCGTCACGCTGAATTTCGCGATTCTGACCGATTTTGGCGTGGTCGGCGTGGCCTATGCCAGCGTCATCGGCGCATGGATCAACGTGGCATTCCTCTATGCCGTGCTGGTGAAGCGCGGGCACTATGCCATTCCGCTCGCGCTGGTCGGGCGGATCGCGCGCCAGCTAGTCGCAGCCAGCGCGATGGGCACCGCCTTGTGGTTCGCTCGCGATTTGCTAACCGGGTGGTTCGCCGCCGGTCTGTTCGAGCGGCTGTTCGCTCTGGCGGTGCTCGTTGCGTGCTCTGCCGTCGTCTATTTCGGCGTGGCCTTTGCGGTTGGCGCCATTGATAAGCAGCGCATTGCCGCGCTGACCAGGAAGAAGGCTCCCTAACTCTCATGCGCGTCGTTTCCGGTATCCAGCCTACGGGCAATCTCCACCTCGGCAATTATCTGGGGGCGATCCGCAATTGGGTTCGGATGCAGGACGAGATGGACGAAGCCAACCGCGCTCAGGCAGCCTCAGGCGGTAGCGCGGACAAGCAATCCAGCGAATGCCTGTTTTTCCTTGCCGATCTCCACGCCATCTCCATGCCATTCGACCCGAAGGACCTAACCTCGGCCACGCTGGAGATGACCGCCGCGCTTGTCGCCTGCGGGATCGATCCATCGCGCTCGATCCTGTTCAACCAGGCGCAGGTTCCGGCCCATGCAGAATTGCAATGGCTGCTCAACGGCACCGCGCGGATGGGTTGGTTGGGCCGCATGACGCAGTGGAAGGACAAGGCGGGCAAGAACCGCGAGGGGCAGAGCGTTGCGCTGTTCGCCTATCCGGTGCTGCAAGCGGCGGACGTGCTGCTCTATCAGGCTACGCATGTGCCGGTGGGCGAAGACCAGAAACAGCATCTCGAGCTGGCGCGCGACATCGCGCAGAAGTTCAACAATGACTTCTGTAGCGAAGACGCGCCAGTCTTCACGCTGCCAGACCCCTATATCCCGCCCGAAGCCGCGCGGATCATGAGTCTGCGCGATGGTAAGGCAAAGATGAGCAAGTCCGATCCATCGGATATGAGCCGCATCAACCTGTCCGACGATGCCGACACGATCATGAAAAAGGTCAAGAAGGCCAAGACCGATCCCGAACCGTTGCCGAGCGAGGCGGCGGGGCTGGAAGGCCGGGCGGAAGCACTCAATCTGGTCAGTATTTTCGGTGCACTGTCGGGCGAAAGCGTGGACGCCGTGCTCAGCCGCTTCGGCGGGCAAGGCTTCGGCGCGTTCAAGCCCGCGCTGGGCGAGTTGATGGTGGAAAGCCTCAGCCCGATTTCCGAACGTTTCCGCGAGCTGAAGCAGGACCGCGAATCGCTCGACGCAATTCTGGCGCGCGGTGCGGCCAAGGCGCGCGAACGCGGGCTTCCGACGCTCGATGCAACCTACAAGGCTTTGGGCCTGGTTAGGGGTTAATGGGCTGAACGGGTGGAAGTTCACCGTTTGGCGGTGTTCAATCTTCGTTCAGGCCATCTCCTTTACAACACGGTCCATCGATGACAGCGTGCGCCTGGAGTCAGGGCGGTGCCGCTGCGCGACCGCTTCAAACTGAGAGGTAACCGTAATGTTCAAGCCGCCCAGAATCCCTGCCCGAGTGCTCAGGCTCGCAAGTGTGCCGATTCTGCTTGCGAGCCTTGCGGCCTGCGCAACACCGTTCAAGGCTGATGTGTCGCGCTTCCAATCGCAACTGCCGGCTCCTGCGGGCCAGAGCTTCGCTGTCGTCGCGGATGACCCCGCGCTCGCCGGTGGGCTCGAATTCGCACAATATGCCGATCTGGTTGAAGCGCAGATGGAACGGCTTGGTTATGCTCAGGCGCCATCGCCTGAAGATGCCAGCCTGCTCGTTCGCTTCGATTACGGCGTGGACAAGGGGCGTGAGAAGATCCGCACCACCGATACCGGATTTGCCGATCCGTTCTGGGATCCGTGGTATCGTTCGCGCTACTATTACCGCTCGCGCTTCTATCGTCCGCGCAGCCTTTGGGGCTTCGGTTTCTACGACCCCTGGTTCGGCGGTCCCGAAGTACGCAGCTACACCGTCTATACCAGCGGAATCGACATGAAGATTGACGACAGGGCGAGCGGCGACCGGTTGTTTGAAGGCAAGGCGCAGGCCGTCTCGACCTCAAACAGGCTGCCCTATCTGGTGCCCAATCTGGTCGAAGCCATGTTTACCGACTTCCCCGGCAATTCAGGCGAAACGCTGCGCATCACCATCGCACCGGAAAAGACCAAGGTGCGCAAGGTCGACTGAACGGGCGAACGCTGCAAACAAGAATTGGAAGGGCGGCCCCGGCGATGGAGCCGCCCTTTTTCGTAGTGCCAGATCAGTAGGACTTGGTCAGTGACAGCGCCAGCCGCCAATCGCGGGGCAATTGAATTCCGTGGAGATTCTGATGGATCGGCATCGATGCCTCGATCCCCAGCTGCGGAGGCTTTGCCCCGGAGAGCGGCAAGGCAATGTTGATCCCCGTTGCGGCCCACACGATATCGCCTCCGTAATTGGGCTGGCGATCGGCAGGTGCCGAATGGTTGTGCCCGGCATTATAGTGCCCTTGCACCTGCCCTTCATGTTCCCATGAAATGCGCCCTGTCACGCTCGCTCTGGGACTTATGAGTTTGCTGGCCCAGGCAGTGAACTTCGCCTTGTCGCCAAAGGAAAAGCCGGACTTGTTGCGCTCCTCGCTGCGCCAGCGATAGCTGCCCTGTGCGCCCCAGCCGAACGAACCGCTCGTGCCCGACAGCGTGAGCGAAGGCTCAAGATCCCATGTCCCGCTGCCTGACTGCATACCGTAATGGACGAATGTGCCGTCCGAGTTCTTGCGATCGGCCTTGCCTGTCGGGAGCCACAGCCCCAGCGTCGCATGAGCGTTCAGCCCGTGCGAGCGGGCAAGCCGCAGCGAGCCGGAAACCAGCGTATCGGCCAGCCCCTGCGTTGAATGGGTCATCTTCTGTCCGAAGGCGAGGCTGTGATGCCCCGCACTCATATCCATGCCGCCCATCATATCCATGCCGGTGTTCGCCGGATTGATGCCCACCATGGTCATTTCGTGCCGCATCCACTGCGGCATGACCATGAAGGTGAGATTGTCATTGGGTGCGTACATGATGTCGAGCATCACCATGTCCATTTCCATCTGGCTGGCTCGCGAGACATAGCCTGACGCCAGGATATCCGCATCGGATATGGTGCGAGTTCCCGCACGGTTTGCTCCGCGAGAGCTTTCGTGCAGGTAGCGCAGGCCCAGCATCAGTTCGCCGCTGTCGTGCATATGGTCATTCATCACGCCTGCCGCTGCATGAAGCGGTTCATAGCTGACGACGATGGGAGCGGATTCTTGAGGTTCGGAGCCTTCGCGCGCATCCTGAGCTTCCGCCGGAACGGAGCCCAGCGCGAATGGCAGCGCGATTGCGCTGCAAACAAACAGTCTTTTCATGGTTTTATCCTGTGATCGAAGGAGAGAAGAGGCAGGCCTCGCCAGTGCGAGGACCTGATCAACCCTTCACAGGAGGGGCACGGCCCGGAGGCCGGAACCGGCGCGCAACCCCAAGCTGGAATTGAGCCAGCGTAGCAGCCGGGACAGTCTGTTCCGCCACATCGGCCAACGCCACGTCGATCGCCGCTGGCAAGGGCGCAGCACCGGCAAATCCGGCAAAGGCGCACGGCGCATGATGCTTGCCGTCAACCGGCGCGCGTCCGTCGCGCTTGAGCGGAATCTCGATCGTCGTCGCTGCATTGCAAATCCGTACGACGATCGAATCGCCATGGGTCTGATCCGGCATCCATCCCGCAGGCACTGCCGCACGCATGAACAGCGCCACGGCAATCATGGCCCATACGAATGCCAGATTTTTCCGCCTGAGAATCACGCGCTTCCAATAGGCACGACTGAAATGGCAGGCAAGCGGGCTTTCAAACCCGGAACTACAATCTCTCGTGCCCACCGGTCGAGCCGAAGCCGCCGGTTCCGCGCACGGTCGCGTCGAGCTCATCCACCTCGTCCCAGGCCGCCTGTGTAACCGGCGCAAGCACCAGCTGCGCCACCCGGTCGCCGCGAGCGATCGGGAAGGGCTCCGTTCCGTGATTGATCATGATGACCTTGAGCTCGCCGCGATAATCGCTGTCGATCGTGCCGGGAGTGTTGGGCACGGTGACACCATGCTTGAGCGCGAGGCCGGAGCGCGGGCGGACCTGGATCTCGTATCCCTGCGGTATCGCCAACGCCAGGCCGGTCGCAACCGGATGCCGGGCGCCGGGAGCCAGCGTCACATCTTCGGCAGATACCACGTCCATGCCCGCGGCACCATCGGTGGCGTAGCGCGGCAGGTCCAGCCCTTCACCATGCGGTAGGCGCTTGACCTGGACCGCTACGGAATCGTTATGCGTCGTTTGTTCCATCAAGAGCGGCTGCTATCCGCTCTACCAGCTCCATGGCAACATCCAGCTTGGGCATTTCGTCCAGGCTCTCCACACCTTCGCCGGTTACGATGTGAACCTTGTTCAGATCCCCGCCCATGACATCGCCTGAAACATCATTGGCGATTACCCAGTCGCAGGCCTTGCGCTTGCGCTTGGCAGTGGCGTTCTCGATCACATCCTCGGTCTCGGCAGCAAAGCCGACGACCAGTTCAGGCCGCGTATCGGAAGCGGAGACATTGGTGAGAATATCCGGGTTCTCCTCAAGCACCAGAGCCGGAGGAGCCGAGCCGCGTTTTTTCATCTTCTCGCCGCGATATTCCTTTGGCCGCCAGTCGGCGACGGCGGCAACCATGATCGCCACATCGGCGGGCAGCGATTCGCGTACCACTTCGGCCATGTCGCGTGCGCTTTCCACATTGATGCGGTCAACGCCCTTGGGTGTCTGCAGCGAAACCGGCCCCGCGACCAGCGTGACCTTAGCGCCCAGCGCGGCAGCGGCCGCAGCAATCGTGAAGCCCTGCTTGCCCGATGAACGATTGGCAATGTAGCGCACCGGATCGATCGCTTCCCAGGTCGGCCCGGCGGTGATGAGCACATGCCGTCCCTTGAGCGGTTGGTGCCCCTTCTTGACCTTGAATGCGTCGCCTTCGAGCGCATCGTCCTCTCGCTCGGAAACATCTTCGGGCCGCTCGGGTTCGCCGGCTTCTTCCTCGCCCTCTTCGGGGATAGGCTCCGGCTCGGCAGCGCCTTCCTTGACGGTATGATTGATCGCTTCGGCATCGGTCGGCGGAGCGGACTTGGCTGCGCCTTTCTGCGCCATGAGCGGGCCGCCGAGATCGGGCACCGCATCGGGTGCAACCTCCTCTTCGCCAGCAGCCACTTCGTCTGCATCCAGGTCTTCGCCAGCCTCTGCGCCCTCGGCAACCGCTTCATCGGCTTCGAGATATTCGGCTTCGATTTCCTCTGCGGTACGCTTGGCAGTCGAACGCGGGATGATCGAAGCAAGCAATCCGCCCAGCCCGCCGCCCCTCGGCGCTTCCTCGGGCTCGATCGCTTCGACTTCGTTTTCTTTAGCCTCTGCCGGCTTTGCTACCTTGGCCACAGCAGCGGCAGGTGCAGGCGTGTCGACCTTGATGCCAAAATGCGCGGCAATCTCTGCCCAGATCGCGTCGGGTTCGGGCAAGCGGCCATAGCCAAACTCGCCGCAGGCCATCGGTCCTTCATCGGGATCGAGCACCTGCACACCAGCCTGCCTGAGCCAAGTGACATTGCGCTGCGTCGCTTCGTGTTCCCACATGCGCACATTCATGGCGGGGACCGCCATCACCGGCTTGTCGGTCGCAAGGATCAGCGTGGTCGCAAGATCATCGGCAATGCCGGTAGCCATCTTTGCCATGAGATCCGCCGTGGCGGGACAGACCACCAGCAGGTCGGCCTCGCGGCTGAGCTCTATATGCCCCATCTCCGCTTCGTTCTTCAGGTCCCACAGCGTAGTGTGAACCGGATTTTCGGAGAGCGCGGCGAGCGCCATGGGTGTAACGAATTGCTGGCCACCTTCGGTCACGACGCAAGTGACATCGCCTCCGCCCTTGCGGATCAGCCGGACGAGCTCGCACGATTTGTAGGCGGCGATACCGCCACCAACAACCAGCAGAATCTTGGGTTTGGCGCCGTTCACACGTCAAATCCCGTGCCGACACACAGCGAAACACACATAGTCTTAGGAGAGCCCCCCTGTTTACGATCCGCGGAAAACGAGCCTAGCGCTACTGCTCGCCCCAGCCAAGCCTGCCGATTAGTGGTTAAATTTTACCTAGCACGGCCCTAACAAACGGCTAACACACAATTCAAAGACAAAGGGGGAAGATGCCATGGTCCTGGTTCTACGCGCACTGCTGTTCGTTGGGGGGCTGTTTTTCGTGCTGATGGGCGTCAGCTTCCTGCTGGACCCGGCCGGGTATGGCGCGGCCTTCGGCCTGGCGTCGAAGGGAGCGCACGGGCTGGCGACAATCCGTGCCGACATGACGGCATTCTTTGTTGTCGCAGGCGGCTGCATGATCTGGGGCGGCTGGGCGCGCAACGGCGATCCGCTGCTGGTCAGCGCTGCACTGATGACGATCGCACTGCTCGGCCGCTTTCTGGGGCTGGCGCAGGATGGCACCTATGAAGGCTGGCTGCAGCCGATGGTGATCGAGGCCGTGACGGCAGGCGTGGCGCTCTATGCCAGCCGCATCCTTCCGCATCACAGGCTGATAACCGAAGATTAGGTCGCGTAGAGAAAATACCGGGTGGCGGAGAGGGCCGGAGCGGGGCGCAGGAATTAGCTACGCCGAATCCGGATCGACGCCATCAAGAATGTTCTAATTCGCGCGCGCCGAATGCCATAGATCGCGCAGCGCGCCTGGGACCCAATAGAGGCCAACGAACCAAGCCGGGGCAACCATCAGCCCCCAATAGAAATTGTTGGCCCGCCCGGCGATCATGAACAGAAGGCCATAGCCTGCGAAGAGCAGCAGCGCCTCGAGCCCCAACCGATCCTTCAATCCGGCCCAGCCGAGCAAAGGAAGCAGGACGAGCGGCGCGGCAAGCCACGCGGGTAACAGGTAAAGCCCGGTGCACAGCACGATGAACTCGATCCACCCACCCGGACCGCGCAGCGCCAACCAGGACGACGACAAGGGATCCTGTGGGCCGGTCAATTGGCCGACCAGGCTGACATGGTAGGCCAGCAGAGCGACAAAGCCCGCCACCAGCAAGCTCCAGGCCGCCATCTCGCGCCAGTCACGCCGCCAAAGCGCCAGTGCGCCCATCAGCATGACGAAAGGCAGCGCGTGTTCGCGAATCGCCAGTGCCAGCGCCGCGGCAATCCACGCGCCGCGCCAACGCCCCGGGCTGTGCAAGGCCAGCGCCAGGGCCAGAAACATGCCCGACCATGCTTCATGGAGCACGAAATACATTGGCTTGAAGCCCACCGCTGCTCCCCAACCCAGAAGACCGAGTGCAATCACGCGGCGCGCAGGCCTGTCCAGGATCGGCGTCAGCCGCCGCCACCAGGCAAAGCCCGTCAGTGCAGCGAGCAGCAGCGCCACAATGAAAATCAGCGGGCCAAGAGCGGCGCTCGTCACCGCCAGAGTCGGCAAACGTACCGCGAAGCCGGGACGGACAGGGAAATTGCGCGCCCGCTGTTCGGCAACAGCAACCTGGTAATAGTTCTCGCCCGCTGCAACGCGCGCCGTAATCGCATCATAAAGCGCAAGATCGACGTCGCGGGTCGCTGATTGCGCCTCTTCTCCCTCCTGTTGGGGTGCCGGGGAGGACGCATTCCCAGTCCGGGCCTCAGCCTGGGCGGTGGGGATCGCCTGGGTGTCAACAGAGAGCAATTGCGGCGGCGACGGCTGCCAGGTCAGCGCGGCCAGCGCCAGCACCGCGGCAATTGCCAGCAGCAGGAGGCGCGCCGCTCTCCTGTCAATCCCGGCGAAATGCGTCGGCGCTTCCATCCCCCAAGCCCCTGCTAGCCGATCCAGCCGAGACTGAGCGCTCCTGCGACGACGCCCGCACCGAGCACGGCGGAAAACAGATATCCTAGCCAGCGGCGAGATTGGCCCGCACGATTCTCCCACATCAACTCAACATCGGGCAGCGGTGGCTGCTCTGGCGCACCACCCTTGGGCGGGAAGCGGTCCTCGATGCGGCGGAGTAGGCCGGGCAGGCGCAGTAGTGTCTGCGTGTCTTCACGAATCCGGTCTGCCAGCGCAGCCTCGGGCCCCAACTCGTCGCGAATCCAGCTACGCACGAAAGGCGCGGAAACGTCCCACATATTGATTTCTGGGTGGAGCTGCGTCGCGATCCCCTCGACCATTACCATGGTCTTTTGCAGCAACAGCAGATGCGGCTGGGTCTGCATGTCGAAATCGCGCGTGATAGCGAACAACCCGTCGAGCATCTGCCCGACCGAAAGCTCGCTCACCGGCTTGCCGCGCATCGGTTCGCCCACAGCGCGCAGGGCCGTCGCGAACTCATCGACCGAGTGATAGCTCGGCACATATTGCGCCTCGAAATGGATTTCGGCCACGCGGCGATAATTGCCGGTGGTGAGGCCATAGAGGATTTCCGCCAGCCATTGCCGCGCGCGCCGGTCGATCCGGCCCATGATGCCGAAATCGATCGCCACGATCGTGCCATCGTCCTCCACGAACAGGTTTCCCTGATGCATGTCGGCATGGAAGAAGCCGGAGCTGATCGCCTGTGTCAGGAATGCCAGCACCAGCCGCGAAGCGAGCGCGGGCAGATCGTGCCCCCTGGACTTCAGCTCCTCGATCTTGCTGATCTTGACGCCATCGACCCATTCGACCGTCATCACACGGCCATTTGTGCGGTCCCAGTCAATTTCGGGGATGCGATAGCCCTGGACGCCCTTCGTCCCCTCCGCCAGCTCGGAAGCCGAGGCAGCCTCGCGCCGCAAGTCGAGTTCGCGATTGGTCCAGCGCTTGAAATTGGCGATGGTGAGCCGAGGCCTGAGCCGCGCCGCTTCGCCGCCCAGCGCCTCCAGATGCGCCGCCGCCCATTCATAAGTGCCGATGTCCCGCGCGAAGCGTTCGCGGATACCGGGCCGCAGCACCTTGACGGCGACCTGCTTGCCTTCGGTCGTGACTGCGCGGTGAACCTGCGCGATCGACGCCGCGCCAACCGGCTCGGGATCGATCTCGCTGAAAAGCTGCTCGACCGGTCTGCCGAAGCTTGCTGCGATTGAGGCCTCTATCTGCTCGAAGGGAACCGGCGGCAAGCTGTCCTGCAGCGACAGGAGGTTGTGCGCAGCCTCATCCCCTACCAGATCGGGCCGCGTTGCCAGCGTCTGGCCCAGCTTGATTGCGGCAGGGCCGATATCCTGGAAAGCCCCGGCGTAATCGGGGACCTGCGGCTGGAAGGTGCCGAAACGCGCAAGGCGCGCCAGGCGCTTGACCGGCACTGGCGTATTTGGATCGCGTTCGATCCCGCGCAATGCGCCATGCCGCGCCAGCGTCCGGCCCCATTTCAGCAACCGCCAGATATGCGTAGCCGGCCTCGGCACTCTATATTTTCCACCCCGAATGGATCGCGACCGCGCCGCCCAGGATCGCCTCAACCCGCGTGTTCACGAAACCCGCATCGCGGATCATCCTCTCGAACTCCGGCATCGGCGGAAAGCGGCGGATCGATTCGGCAAGGTAGCGATAGCTGTCCTCGTCATCTGCGATCACCTTGCCGATCTTGGGCATCAGCTTGTGCGAATAGAGGTCGTAGATTTCCTTGAATCCCGGCCAATCGGTGGTGCTGAACTCCATGCAGAAGAACCGTCCGCCGTAGCTGAGAACCCGGTGCGCCTCTTTCAGCGCGGCAGGAATATCGGTCACGTTCCGGATACCGAACACGATCGTATAGGCATCGAAAGTCCGCGAGGGATAGGTCAGCTTCTCCGCATTCTGGTTCGACCAGGTGAGCCCGGTGATCCCGCGTTCCATCGCGCGCTCAATCCCGACATCAAGCATGTCCTGATTGATATCGGCCACGGTCACTTCCGCCCCGCGCGCCGCCATGCGGAACGCGATGTCGCCTGTGCCTCCCGCCATATCGAGCACCGCTTCGCCCGGCTGTGGCTTGACCCGGCGCACGAAGCGATCCTTCCAAAGGCGGTGCATGCCACCCGACATGGCATCGTTCATCACATCGTATTTGGACGCGACGCTGGAAAAGACCGCACCCACGCGGCGGGTCTTCTCGTCTGGGGCTACATCTTCGTAGCCGAAAGAAACTTTTTCGCTCATCGCCGCGCGCCTTAGGAGTTTATTCGTGTGGCGTCTATTCGGAGTTCGGCTGCGCCAAACTCCCGCGCCCGGGCCCGGCCCTCTCCTCTGCCCAACCACCCGATATCTTGACCGATAGCCTATCGGGTGGTTGGGCAGGGGAGAGGGCCGGTACCGCATCGGGCGGGCCGAGCTCTCGATGCGCGGAGGGTTGCCTGCCGCCGGAGGAAAGATGCCGGAACTTCCCGAAGTCGAGACAACGGTGCGTGGACTTGCGCGGTTCATGGAAGGCGAACGCATTACGCGCGTGACGCTGAACCGGGCCGATCTGCGCCGCCCCTTCCCGCCCGAACTTGTACAGGTTCTGACGGGCGCTCAGGTCACTTCGCTGGGCCGCCGTGCCAAATATGGGCTGATCCACACCGACCGTGACCAGACCTTGGTGTTCCACTTGGGCATGAGCGGCCGCTGGAGAATCGATCCGTCCGAGGACGACAAGCACGACCACGTCGTGATCGAGACCGCCAGCAACCGCTTCGCCCTGTGCGATCCGCGCCGCTTCGGGTCGGTCGATCTTGTGGGCACAGCGGATCTCGAGGCCTGGCCCATCTTCGCTACTATGGGGCCGGAACCGCTGGGTGATGCGTTCACGCCAGCCCGTCTCAAATCTGCGCTCACCGGCCGCAAGCAGGCCATCAAACTGTGCCTGCTCGATCAGAGGGTCGTGGCCGGGCTCGGCAATATATATGTGTGCGAGGCGCTGTGGCGCGCAGGCATCCACCCGCGCAAGCCGGGCGGGAAGGTCACGCGCCCTCAGATCGAACGGCTCGTCCCAGCAATCAAGGACGTGCTCACGCAGTCGATCGGCGATGGCGGTTCCACCCTGCGCGACTATGCCGCGCCCGATGGCGAGCTGGGCTATTTTGCCACGCGCTTCGATGTCTATGGCCGTGAAGGCGAACCATGCCGGCGAGAGGACGGCGGGATCGTCCGCCGCCTCGCGCAAGGAGGGCGCAGCACGTGGTATTGCCCGAAGTGCCAACGCTAGCTTCTTGCACCCGCATCCGCGGGTGCATCCTCGGTGCTATTCCTCCGCTTCGCTCCGGGCACCTGCGGGCGGACAGTCGGCCTTGCGCACCTTCGGTTCGGGAAACAGAACTCCGAGCCATAGGCTCGCAGGGGCGAGTGGGCCAGCGCAGCAAGGATTGCACGGATTTGCAATCCGCATCAAACAAAGGAATCAACCAGAACGCACGCAGAAGTTGACGATTTGCGCTCCTGTGACTATGTGCGCCGCTTTCCGGCGTGAATCGCCGTTTCTGCAAACAGGTTTAACGAGTAAAGCGGTCGCCTGACGGGTGGCCCGAGAATAGGACAGACATGGCCAATACGCCGCAAGCCCGCAAGCGCATCCGTCGCAACAACCGCCGCGCCGAAATCAATGGCGCCCGCATGAGCCGCATTCGCAACTTCGTGAAGAAGGTCGAGACTGCGATCGCCGGTGGCGACAAGTCTGCGGCTTCGGAAGCGCTCAAGGCAGCTCAGCCTGAAATCGCTCGCGGCGTTGCGCGCGGCGTGCTTCACAAGAACACCGCTTCACGCAAGATGTCGCGTCTTTCGAAGCGAGTCGCTGCACTCTGATTCGGTCGATCCAAAGCGGATCGACAACCGTTTTCAGCACAAGGGCCGGCCCGATTGGGTGCGGCCCTTTTGTTACCGCAATGCAGCATCGAAAGCGCATTGCCCGAAACCTTAGGATTCCCCGCGATTCGCGGCGCCTGACTCAATAAAACTCTATTTTTCAATGATTTGAACGGAAGTCTGCGGGGTTGCGGCGAGTCAACACAAATATTTCAGTTTTTTTGCACCCCCACCCCTTGCGCCAAAAAGAAAGGCGTAGATAAGTCATATCTCACTCGGGGCGGGACAGCCTGGGTTCTTACATTTTGCACGATGGGGGCAAGCCCGGAATCACGATTCCGGGGGGTGGCGTAGCTTTGCCTGTCGTAACGTCGGGGGCGAACTCCGGACACGTTCCGGGGTACGGATGGGATATGGTATAAGATGGTGCACAAGAACGATAACGCTCGGGCCACGAAAAAGATCGACGAGGATTTGATGGAAGATGCAGAGGCTGTAAATCTTGCGGCTGACTGGGCTGATATCAGCCAGGGACTTCGCAAGGATCTCGGCCACCAGCTGCACAGCCAGTGGATCAAGCCGATTCAGCTGGGCAGCTTCTGCAAGGACAGCGGAACGCTTGATCTGTTCCTGCCAACCGAGTTCTCGGCCAATTGGGTGAACGACCGATTCCATGACCGGCTTCAGCTCGCGTGGAAGATCGCGCGCAGCGAAGTGCGCAAGGTGCGGATCCAGGTCCATCCGGGCCGCCGCCAGCTTCCCGAACTGCGTCTCGACAGCGGCCGCCGGGCAGCCAATGACGGCGGCGATACCAGCGTCATAGCGGTAGCTGCGGGCACGATTGGCGATGCCGGCTTCACCAGCTCGGTCGGGCTCGACCCGTCGCTTACCTTCGCCGCCTTCGTCACCGGCGAGACCAACATCCTCGCCAAGAACGCTGCCGAACGCATGGCAGCGACGGAACAGCCGCAATTCTCGCCGCTCTACCTCAAGGCTGCGACCGGCCAGGGCAAGACGCACCTGTTGCACGCCATCGGCCACGCCTATCTATCGGCCCACCCCCGCGCGCGCATCTTCTACTGCAGCGCCGAGCGCTTCATGGTCGAATTCGTCCAGGCGCTGAAACAGAACCAGATGATCGAGTTCAAGGCGCGCCTGCGTAGCTTCGACCTGCTGCTCGTGGACGATATCCAGTTCATCATCGGCAAGGCCAGCGCGCAGGAAGAGCTGCTCTATACGATCGATGCGCTGCTGGCCGAAGGCAAGCGGCTGGTCTTCGCCGCCGACCGGGCACCGCAAGCGCTCGACGGGGTGGAACCGCGCCTGCTCAGCCGCCTTTCCATGGGACTGGTCGCGGATATCCAGGCCGCCGACATCGAATTGCGCCGCTCGATTCTCGAATCGAAACTCACGCGCTTTGCCCCGCTCGACGTGCCCGACGATGTGATCGATTTCCTCGCCCGCACCATCACGCGCAATGTGCGCGAGCTGGTGGGCGGCCTCAACAAGCTGATCGCCTACGCCCAGCTGACGGGGCAGGAGGTTTCGCTCCAGCTGGCAGAGGAACAGCTGACCGATATACTCTCGGCCAACCGCCGCCGCATCACGATCGACGAGATTCAACGCACGGTTTGTCAGTTCTATCGCATCGACCGTTCGGAAATGTCATCCAAGCGCCGCGCACGCGCAGTCGTCCGCCCGCGTCAGGTGGCGATGTACCTGTCAAAGGTACTCACTCCGCGCAGCTATCCCGAAATCGGGCGCAAGTTTGGCGGACGCGACCACTCGACGGTGATTCACGCGGTCCGCCTGATCGAGGATCTGCGGCAGCGTGACGCGGACATGGATGGCGATGTGCGCAGCCTGCTGCGCCAGCTGGAAAGCTGAGAGTTTTGGGAGGGAGGCGCCTGGCGGGTTGATACCCGTCAGGCCGCTGCCTTCTGCAGGGCGCGCTTGCCCCATTCGCGCGCACCGGCGCTATGGGCGTCGATCATGCGAATATCTTCGAGATAGCCGTGCGGATCGTTCTCGATATCGGCCACACGCCAGCGCGTCTGCATCTTCGCGATCAGGTGGCGCGCTTCCATGAAGCGGCGCTGGAACTCCTCCGCGATCTGGGGATTGGCCTTGAGTCTGGCGTCTTCGGCCACAGCCGTGAACAGCTTGGCGATCTCCGCCGCATAGGCGGATCTTAGCGCCAGAATGTCGCGCACCATATTGTTGTCGGCCGTCCGGGCGACTTGCTTGAAGTCGCCAACAATCTCTTCGAGCCGGTCAATGCAGGTAACGATTGGATCCATGTTTCCCCTCAGCCCTGTGCGGCGCGAGCTTTCCTCTCGAGCTGCCAGCCGCGTCGGATTCGGCAGCACCTGATTCGCTTAAGAGGCAGGCGTTAACGGGCAGCTAAGCTCGTCTCTTTGCCGTGAATGGTTCCCCTGCAGGCAAAGCTGCACTATGCGCGCTCGATGGCACTCACCCCGCAACGTCTCGACCGCTTCGCCCGCCATATCGTGCTGCCCGAAATCGGCGGCGCGGGTCAGGTCGCGCTGGCGGACAAGAAAGTGGCGCTGATCGGGCTGGGCGGGATCGGCTCGCCTGTGCTGCAATATCTCGCCGCAGCGGGGATCGGTCGCTTCGCGCTGATTGACGACGACGTTGTCGATGCCAGCAACCTCCAGCGCCAGACGATCTTTACCGAGCGCGACGTGGGCCATGGCAAGGCCGTAAGCGCGCGGCGCTGGCTCGCCAATTTCGACGAGGCGCTGGAAGTCGAGATCAGCGACGCCCGGATAACCCCGGACAACGCAGGCCGATTGATCGGGGGCGCGGATCTCGTGGTGGACGGGACCGATAATTTCGCCACACGCCTCGCCGTTTCCGATGCCTGCGTAGCCTGCGGCGTGCCGCTGCTCAGCGCCGCAGTCGGGCGTTTCCAGGGACAAGTCGGCGCCTTTGCCGGGCACCTCGAAGGGCAGCCCTGCTATCGCTGCTTTGTCGGGGACGCATTCGACGCGGAGGATTGCGACACCTGCGCCGAAGACGGGATGCTGGGCGCGATGGCGGGCTGGACCGGAACATTCGCCGCGATGCAGGCTGTGCGCATCCTGCTGGATGGCGTCAGCACATTCGGCGATCCGCAATGGGGCAAGCTCCATGTGCTCGACGGGATGAAGCCCGGAATGCGGACGATGACGCTGCCCAAGGATCCAGAGTGCAAAGGCTGCCGGACCTGAAGCGAAGGCGCAATTGACGTGCCTCCGCAGCGCGTTACCTTCCCGGCGCACCCGTGATCCGACGACGGGAGAATTGGGGAGAGAAACAGACATGACTGCTTTGTGTCCGGCCACGCGACTGGTGACATTTCTTGTAGCGCTGGCCATCAGCGGCTGCACCATTCCGGCGATGGCACAGAACGACGGGATGATCGAAATCGAGATCCCAGCGCAGCCCGGTTCGATCCCGCTGGACACCGGTCCACTGCCTGGCGCAACAACAGGCGAAAGCTGGCACAGCCAGTACGGCAGCCCCTTCGCCCGCAATGTGACCGAAGCTACACTGATGCCTTTCCTGCCCGACCCGGCGAATGCGAGCGGCGCGGCAGTGATCGTCGCCCCCGGTGGCGGTTTCCGTACATTGTCGATGAAAAACGAAGGCTGGGCGGTTGCCAAGTCCCTGGCGGAGCGAGGCGTCGCTGCCTTTGTACTCAAATACCGGCTGAACCAGACACCGGCCGATCTTGCCGAGTTCGCCAATCCGCAACGACCGGGAATGCCGCGGCCGCTGCGACAGGGCAAGTTGACCGCGGAGCAGGCCTCAGCCGCAATCAAACCCCAACTTGACGATTCGCGCGCGGCATTTGCCCTTATCCGGTCCCGCGCGGGCGAGTGGGGAATCGATCCCGATCGCATCGGCATGATCGGCTTTTCCGCCGGCGCGATGCTGACCATATCCACTGAGTTGGCAGTCAAGGATGCCGATCCCGCATTCCTCGGCGACATCTATGGCCCAATGACGGAGACGGTCGTCGCGCCCGACGCGCCGCCACTCTTCGTCGCGCTGGCGGCGGACGATCCGCTGTTCGGCAACGCCGGTTACGGGATCATCCAGAGTTGGCGCGATGCGGGCCGACCGGTCGAATTTCATCTCTACGAGCAAGGCGGCCATGGCTTCGGCATGTATGACAAGACGACGACCAGTACCGGTTGGTTTGATGCCTTCGCGAGCTGGCTGAAAATGCACGGCTTTCTCGACCGCGAGCAATAGCTGTTCGGGCCTGCGCGCCAGTCGCCCCACCACTCCCTGAATCCTGTCATTCACAGGGACGTGGCTCAGCGAGCTAGCACCTCCTCCACCCACGCCGGAACAAGTTCACCCGCCCGGCCCTGGCGACTCTCGTGGAACCAGTGCGAACCTTCGCTGCGTTCAAGGTTGAGTTCCAGCGTCTGCGCGCCCAAATCGCGGGCATCGCGCACAAAGCCCGCCGCCGGATAGACCGCGCCGCTGGTGCCGATGCTCACGAATAGGTCCGCCTCGCGCAGCGCCCGATAGATCCGCTCCATCTGGTAAGGCATTTCTCCGAACCACACGACATCGGGGCGCAAGGTCCGCGCCTGGCACACAGGGCAAGGCGGACGCTGACCATCCTTGGCTGACATGGGCGCATCCCAAGGCGAGCGCATCTCGCAAGATGTGCAGAGCGCGCTCTTGAGCTCGCCATGCATGTGCAGCACGCGCTTCGCCCCCGCCCGCTCATGCAGATCGTCAACATTCTGCGTTACGATCAGCAGCTCGCCCGCAAACTCGGCATCGAGCAGCGCCAGAGCATTATGCGCGGCATTGGGTTCACGCTCACGCAAAGCCTCGCGCCGCATATCGTAAAAGCCCAGCACCAGATCGGGATCGCGCGCAAAGCCTTCAGGCGTGGCGACATCCTCGACATTGTGCTGTTCCCACAGCCCTCCCGCGCTACGAAAAGTATCGATCCCGCTTTCGGCACTGATGCCAGCGCCGGTCAAGATCACGATGTTGTTGAAACCTGACATCGCTTTTCCTTGTCGTCACCCTGAACTTGTTTCAGGGTCCATCCCTCAAACGGCTCCATTCTCACTTAGATGCGGAATGGATGCTGAAACAAGTTCAGCATGACCCTTGGGAGCAAAGATGGCACAGTTCGGAATCATTGGTCACAAGGGGCGCATGGGACAGGCCCTTCTGAAAGCGGTTGCCGCTGCGGGGCATGAGGTCTCTGGCGGCGTTGACGCGGGCGATTCTCCCGGCCCGCTGGCGACCCGGTGTGACGTTCTGGTGGATTTCTCCGCTCCCGCCGCGCTCTCCGCCAATCTGGCTGCGGCGCGCGTGGCGGGGACGCCGATCGTGATCGGCACCACCGGGCTTGAAGAGGATCATCACCGCATGATCGACGAATCGGCGCAGTATCTGCCGATCCTGCAGACGGGCAACACCTCGCTTGGTGTCACACTGTTGGCGCATCTGGTACGCGATGCGGCAAGCAGGCTTGGCCCCGACTGGGATATCGAGATCGTCGAGATGCACCACCGGATGAAGGTCGATGCGCCTTCGGGTACCGCGCTATTGCTGGGCGAAGCGGCAGCGAAGGGACGCGGGATCGAGCTGGCATCGAACAGCGAAAGTGGGCGGAATGGTCACACCGGCGCGCGGGCGCAGGGCGCGATCGGCTTTGCCGCGCTGCGTGGCGGCACCGTGGCGGGTGACCACAGTGTGATTTTCGCCGGGGACGAGGAACGGATCACGCTCACCCACAATGCCGAAAACCGCATGATCTTCGCTCGCGGGGCTGTGAAGGCAGCCGAATGGTTGATCGGCAGGGAGCCGGGGCGCTACACAATGCCGCAGGTTCTCGGTCTGTAACGGGAGGTCCAAGGGGGGATGCGCACGCTAAGAAGATATCTGCACAAGCAGTTCTTCATCGGCGCCGAGCCGGACGGGCGGCTGACCATCCTCAACCGGCTGCTCATTGTCGTCATCTTCCTGGCAGTGGGATCGGCCGCGCTTTCGACCGAAGCGAGTCTGCCGCCAGCCTTGCATCAGGCACTGGTGACAGGCGAGAAAGTGTTCGGTCTAATCTTCCTGCTCGAATATTCCGCCCGCTTCTATGCTGCGGCAGATGAGCCTGGCGAGCAGAGTAACTGGCGAAAGCGCTGGCAATTCGCGATCTCGCCGCTCGGTCTGATCGATCTCGTTGTGGTGCTTTCCACTCTCGTCCCGCTTATTACCGCAGACGCATCCATGCTGCGCACCGTGCGCCTGCTGCGTGTTCTCGCGGTAATAAAATTCGGACGCTTCTCGAGGGCGATAAGGGAGGTCTGGGCCGCAGTGCGCGACCGCGCAGACGATCTGATCGTCACCGCAGCGCTGGCCTTCATCTTTGTGCTGTTCGGAGCCACCGCGCTTTACATGACCGAGGGCGACATTCAGCCCGAAGCCTTCGGATCGATTCCGCGCGCGCTGTGGTGGTCGGTCATCACACTGACGACGGTCGGTTATGGCGACGTCACCCCAATCACGCCCTTGGGGCAGGTCTTTGCCGGTATCCTTGCACTTAGCGGCATCGCCTTCGTCGCAATGCCCACGGGCATTATCGCCGCGGCCTTTTCCGATGCCATGCAGCGCCGCCGCGACCAACGGATCGAGGAGATGCGCCAGCATCTCGAACGACTCGACGAAGTGGACGACCGGGTCGAAGCCAAGCTCGCCGCGCTCGAAAGGTCGAGTGGCAATAAGCTATGACCAGAGACCAGATTTTCGAATTCTTCCGCCGCTTGGCGGAGGATAATCCCGAGCCGGAAACCGAGCTGGAATATGGCAACGCCTATCAGTTGGTGGTGGCGGTGGCGCTCTCTGCCCAGGCAACCGACGTCGGCGTCAACAAGGCGACTCGCGCGCTGTTCGCCAGGGTCAGGACGCCGCAAGAGATGCTGGATCTGGGCGAGGAAGGGCTGAAGGAACACATCAAGACAATCGGCCTGTTCAATTCCAAGGCCAGGAACGTCATCGCGCTATCGCATATGCTGATCGACAATCATGGCGGCGAAGTTCCCGATACGCGCGAGGAACTGGTCAAGCTGCCCGGTGTCGGACGCAAGACCGCCAATGTCGTGCTCAATTGCTGGTTCAAACAAGAGACCTTCGCGGTCGATACGCATATCTTCCGTGTCGGCAACCGCACCGGCCTCGCCAAGGGCAAGACGCCCGAGCAGGTCGAAGCCAAGCTGGAAAAGCGCGTGCCGCAACCGTTTCGCCTGCACGCGCATCACTGGCTGATCCTGCATGGCCGCTATGTCTGCAAGGCGCGCACGCCGGAATGCTGGCATTGCAAGCTGGTGGATCTGTGCAGCTTCGGGAAGAAGGTACTGGAAAAGCCGAAGCGATAGCCCGCCTTGCCAATTGGGCGCACAAGGCGCACCCTTGCACCGAAAAGCTCAGGAGGCTCAGTCATGAAACCTCGCAAGATCGGCACAATCTGCGCCCTCGCGGCGGCAGCATTGCTCCCCGGAAGCCTGGCCGCGCAGGATGCAGCCGAAACAGCAGTCATCGTCTCGGGATCGGGGGCCGGACAGGCGAAGGCTTCGCGCTCACTGGGCAATGCGGTCTCGGGCAGTCTCGATTCGGCTGCAGGTGTAATCCGCTCGACGCAGCGCGCACGCCGGCCTGCCTCTCGCAAGCGGCGTGGAAGCAATGGCAGCGTCCAGATCGGCAGCGAAATCCCCTCAGGCGTGGACGCGCTGGAGGGCACCGACGCCGCTGCCTACAAGACGGACGGCGGAGCGACCATCAAGTTCAGTGGCCGGTTTGTGCCATCCGGCAAGACCGAGTGCGACGAGAATTGCGCGAAGGACGACAAGCCCGAGGAGTGATCTCGCTCGTTAGACGTCGTCCGCGCTGACCATCTCGGCCCGGTCGATCTCATTGGTAAGCGCAGCCACGGTGGTGGCGACGGCGGCATCGCCGCTGACATTGGTGGTGGTCCGCATCATGTCCATGATCCGGTCTACGCCCGCCACGAAGGCGATGGTTTCCAGCGGAACGCCCACTGCGCCGAACACCAGCGCCATCATGATCAATCCTGCACCGGGGATGCCCGCTGCGCCGACCGCACCCAATGTGCCCAGGATCGAGATCAGGAAATAGTCGCCCCAACTCAGGTCCACGCCGAAAATCTGCGCGCCGAACAGTGTGGCGAGCCCCAGATACATCGCGGTACCGTTCATATTGATCGTTGCGCCGAGCGATATCACGAAGCTCGCGACCGAGTTGCTGATGCCGAGGTTGCGTTCTGCGCAGCGCAGCGTAACCGGCAGCGTCGCATTGGAACTGGCAGTGGAATAGCTGACTGCGATCGCATCGACGATCCCGCGGAAAAAGTCGATCACGGGCAGGCGTGCGATGAGCTTGATCATCGAGGAATACATCACGCCGATGATCAGCAGGCAGCCAAGGTAGTTGAGGAACACCAGCTTGCCGAGCGCGCCCAGTGCGGAAAGGCCCAGCGTACCGGCGACCCATGCCATGAGCGCAAAAACGCCGAATGGAGTCAGTTCCATCACCACCATGGTGACCTTCTGCATCACCACCGAGCCCGAATCGAAGATCTTGAGAACCGGCTCGCCCGCTTCCTTGGCCATCAATATGCCAATGCCGATCAACAGCGAAAAGACGATCAGCGGCAACACATTGACGTCCGCCATCACCTGAACCGGGCTTTGCGGCACCATGCCGAGCAACATGTCACGCCAGGTCGTTTCGTTCGGTTGCGGCACGGCACCCATCTCGATCATCGAGGTGTCGACCCCCATGCCAGGCTGGACCAGCGTTCCCAGCATCAAGCCAAGCCAGACTGCGATCTGCCCGGTCACAACAAACAGCAGTAGAGCACGCCAGCCGACGCTGCCGAGCTTGCGCAAATCACCGATCGAGGCGACGCCTGCCACCAGGCTGAAGAAGATCAGCGGGACCACCAGCATCTTGATGAAGGCGACGAATATATCGCCCACGATCTTGATGCTTTCGGCTTGCGGACCCCACAGCCATCCGACTGCGACACCGAGGATGAGCGCCCCGACGACGCGTTGCCATAATGGAATTGCAAACCAGGCGCGCATCGCGGCCCTCCCCTCTCAGTCCTGTTTCAGCGCCGCTTTCGCGATGCGAGCGTAGATCCGGCTTAGCGTATCGAGATCGTCCAACGCCACCGCCTCGTCACGCTTGTGCATGGTCGCATTGCACAGGCCGAACTCGATCACCGGGCAAACTGCACGCAGGAAGCGGGCATCCGACGTACCGCCGCTGGTCGATGGTTCCGGTTCGATTCCCGTTTCGGCCTTCACTGCATCGGCAATGATCTGTGAGAATGCACCGGGCGGCGTGAGGAACGGCTCGCCCGAAATGACGGGATTGGCCTTGCCGCCGTGTTTCTCCGCAATCGCCACGACCTGGCTCGACAAAGAGGCGCCCGAATGCCGGTCGTTGAAACGGATCGAGATGCGCGCCTTGGCTTTTGCCGGAATGACATTATGCGCCCGATTGGGCACGTCGATCTCTGTAATCTCGAGATTGGAAGGCTGGAACCATTCAGTCCCGTCATCCAGATGCAGTCCGTTGAGTTCCGACAGAATCGCAACCATGCGCGGCAGCGGATTGTCGGCGAGGTGCGGATAAGCGACGTGGCCCTGGGTCCCATCGACCTCCAGCCAGATATTGACCGAGCCGCGACGCCCGATCTTCATCATGTCGCCAAGCCGGTGGACGCTGGTGGGTTCGCCCACCAGGCACAGGTCGGGCTGGTGACCATGCTCGCGCATGAAGTCGATCAGCGCGCGCGTTCCGTGCAGCGCCGGACCTTCCTCGTCGCCGGTGATGATGAAGCTGATCGTGCCTGCATCTTGCGGGACTTGCGCCACTGCGTCGACCATGCAGGCAATCGCGCCCTTCATATCGACCGCACCGCGCCCGTAGAGCAGTTCGCCACGCGTTTCGGGAGCAAAGGGCGCTGTGGTCCAGCCTTCACCCGGTGGCACGACATCGAGATGTCCCGCAAAGGCGAAATGCTTCGACCCATCCGGCCCGCGCCGGATGGCGAACATATTCTCGACCGGCGCCTCATCGCTATCCGCCTCGCCATCGCCGCGCGTGAAGCGATGGATCTCGAAGCCGAGCGGCGCGAGCATTTCTTCCAGCACATCGAACACCAGCCCCGTCGCGGGCGTCACGCTCGGGGCCTCGATCAGTTTTTCGGTGAAGGTTCTGGCGTCGCTCATTCCGTGTGGGTTAGACGAGCGGAGAGGTCCTTTCCACTACGGAGTGCAGTGCTATGCCCAAGCTCGATCTTGACGCCATCCCGCAGACCAATGCCACTGGCTATCCTGCGCCCTATAATGAGGATGTGCAGGACCGCTGGTACCGGCGGCTCGCTCCCGTGGCGGGACTCACCAGGATGGGCGCGAGCCATGTCGTACTGAAGCCCGGAGCCTGGTCTTCACAGCGCCATTGGCACCAGGAAGAAGACGAGCTGGTGGTGATGCTCGAAGGCGAAGCGGTGCTGGTCGAGGACGGTAGCGAAAGCGTGGTGCGCCCCGGCGATGTGCTCGCCTGGCCCGCAGGCGAACGCAATGGCCATCACTTGCAAAACCGCAGCGATAGCGACTGCGTCTTCATCGCCATCAGCGCGGGCGACGCTGACGCCGACCGCGGCGAATATCCCGATATCGACATGGTGTTCGATCCCGATGGCTACGCCCGCAAGGACGGTACACGCTACGAGACCAGCCGCACGCCCTAGCTTGCAGGGGCGACCTCGAACTGTTCGATCACCCATTCCTCGTCTTCGGAGGCGGCAATCCATTCCTGCATCCAGTCATGTTCCCACATCGCCTGCATATAGGCCTGGGCGAAGCCCGGCACGGCAATGCCATAGGTCATGAAGCGGGAGACGATCGGTGCGTAGAATATATCCGCGGCGCCGAAGGTGCCGAACAGGAAGGGGCCGCCCTTGCCAAAGCGTGCGCGCGCTTCGGCCCATAGCGTCAGGATGCGAACGATGTTCTCCTTGGTCGGATCGCTGACGTCCGAAAGCTGGATCCGCCTGCGCACATTCATCGGCAATTCGCGCCGCAGTGGCAGGAAACCGCTGTGCATCTCTGCAACGATCGCCCGCGCCATGCCGCGCGCACCTTCTTCCTTGGGCCAGAAGCGGTCGCGCCCGACCTTGTCGGCGAGATATTCCATGATCGCCAGGCTGTCCCACACCACCGTCTCGTCATCCCACAGGATCGGAACCTTGCCCGATGATGGCTGAACCTCGCCCATCTCCCGCTTTCGCTCGGTCCAGTCCTCACCCATGATCGGCACGGTGAGTTCGTCAAAATGAAGGCCCGATTGCTTGACTGCGAGCCAGCCGCGCATCGACCAGCTCGAATAGTTCTTGTTGCCGATAATCAGCTTCATTCGGGGCGCTCCACCTTGCGTTCCTGTTGCGACCTAGGAGTTCATGTTGAAGCTGTCGAGGCTGAACAAGCCATTCCGGACTTGGCAGCGGCGAAGAGGGCGCTAATTGTCGCACACGATGAGCCTGCGCCCTTTCCATCTCGCCTTTCCGGTTGACGATCTTGCCGCCGCGCGCGCCTTTTACGGCGGTGTGATGGGTTGCGAGGAAGGGCGCTCGTCTGACCAATGGATCGACTTCGACTTTTTCGGTCACCAGATCGTAGCGCACCTTGCGCCGGGCGAGGCCGGAGACCGCGCGAGCAATCATGTCGACGGGCACGGCGTGCCGGTGCCGCATTTCGGGATCGTCCTGAAAATGGAGGACTGGCAGGCGCTGGCCGACCGGCTGACTCAGGCAGGCACCGAGTTTGCGATGGCGCCGACGATCCGCTTCAAGGGCCAGGTGGGCGAGCAGGCAACGATGTTCTTCCGCGACCCATCGGGCAATGCGCTGGAAATAAAGGCCTTCGCCGACGATACGATGTTGTTTGCGACGTAGCGGCTAGTTCGCGACGTTCCAGCCCGCGCCCAGCGCGTCTTCGACCACCGCCGCGCGCAGTTCCGCGATGCCCATGCCTTTTTCCGCACTGGTTATGTGCAGCATCGGGAAGGCGGCAACGTGCTTGCGCGCTTCGTCCGCCACTTTAGCCGCAGTTGCGTCCAACTCGCTGGCCTTGATCTTATCCGCCTTGGTAAGCACGACGCGGTAGCCGACAGCCGCTTCGTCAAGCATCTTCATCATCTCGCGATCGACGTCTTTCAGGCCGTGGCGGCTATCGACCAGCACCAGCGTGCGATGGAGCACCTGCCGCCCGCGCAGATAGTCGCGCACCAAACGCTTCCACTTTTCGACCACCTTGGGCGGGGCCTTGGCGAAGCCGTATCCGGGCATATCGACCAGACGGAAGAGCGTCGGCTCGCCCACTTCGAAGAAATTGAGCTCCTGCGTGCGGCCCGGCGTAACCGAGGCACGCGCGATCGCCTTGCGTCCGGTCAGCGCGTTGAGAAGCGAGCTCTTTCCGACATTGCTGCGCCCGCAGAACGCGATTTCCGGCACCTTGGGATCAGGCAGAAATTTGAGCTGCGGCGCGGAGAGCAGGAATTCCACGCGCCCGGAAAACAGCTTCGAAGCCGCTTTCTCGCGGGCCGCCTGTTGCTTCTCTTCGTCCGGCGTCACTCGCCTTCAGCCCTTGCTCTTGTCTTCGCGCGCCTTGTCCCGCGCAGCGACCATCGCCTGATCGGCTTTCTGTTTTTCCGTCGCCGCGCGTAATTGCGGATGCTTGGAATAGAGATAGCTTTGCTGCGCCAGTGTGAGCAGGTTCGAAGTCACCCAGTAGATCAGCAGGCCCGCCGCAAAGGGCGCCATGACGAACATCAGCACCCAAGGCATGAACTGGAAGATCTGCTGTTGCACTGGATCCATAGCAGTGGGATTGAGGCGGAACGTCGCCCACATGGTGATGCCGAGCAGCACAGCGAGCACGCCGATGCCGAGGAATCCCGGTGGATCGAACGGCAGGAAGCCGAACAGGTTGAGTATCTTCGCCGGATCAGGAGCCGAAAGGTCCTTGATCCACAATATGAAGGGCTGGTGGCGCATGTCGATCGCCAGGATCAGCGTCTTGTAGAGAGCGAAGAAGATCGGAATCTGCAACAGCAGGGGGAGGCAGCCCGCCAGCGGGTTAACGCCCTCGTCCTTGTACAGCTTCATTACTTCCTGCTGCTGTTTCTGCTTGTCGTCCTTGTAGCGCTCCTGGATCGCCTTCATCTTCGGCTGCACCGCGCGCATTGCCGCCATGCTGGCGAATTGCTTTTGCGCGATCGGGAACATCGCCCCTCGCACGATCACCGTCAGCAGGATGATTGCGACGCCGAAATTGCCCACCAGCTTGAACAGATGCGTCAGCAGCCACCAGATAGGCCAGGCAATGATCTCGAACCAGCCCCAGTCGATCGACTTGCCGAAATTGTCGATGCCTTGCGCCTCATAGGCGCGAAGCACGTTGCTTTCCTTCGCACCGGCGAAAAGGCGCGTAGTGCGCGTGACCTGCTTGCCATCGGCAATGGTGACCGGCTGATAAATTGCGTCGGCGCGGAACAGTTCGTCGCCAAGCGGACGGAAATCGGCATCGACCTGCTGCCCGTCCTGCGGGATCAGAGCGGAGAGCCAATAGATATCTGTAAACCCGATCCAGTCGGTCGAACCTTCGATCGGTTGCGCGCCGTCATCGACCAGATCGTCGTAATTCGGGCCGAACTGTACCGCGCCATCGGCATCCGCAATCGGCCCCGAATGAACGTTCCACGTATCCAGGCTGGCCGTCCGGTTGGTGCGGTTGATCAGCGCAAACGGCTGAACCACGATCGGTCCGCCGCTGGTGTTGGCGACCGTCTGTTCGGCGGTGATCATGTAGTGATCGTCAACCGACAGCTTGATCGTAAAGCGCTGGCCCTCGCCATTGGCCCAACTCAGGGTAACCGGATTGTCTTCCGACAGAGGGCCATTGCTGGCTGTCCACACAGTGCGTTGATCGGGCAACTTCACGCCCTCGCCGATCCAGCCGAACTGCGCAAAATGCTGTGCCGGCGTGCCTTGAGGCGAAAACAGCCGGACCGGTCCGCTGTCCTTCTTCACCGTCTGGCGATGAGTCTTGAGCACCAGATCGTCGACCATCGCGCCGATCGGGTTGATCGATCCGGCCACTTCGGCAGCATCGATCTTGACCCGCTTGCCTTCGGCCAACGCTACGTCGAGATCCTTCTGTTCCTCGGCGATAAGCGCGGGGTCGGTCAGCCCGCCTTCGCGCGTGTGCTTCGCTTGCGAGGTGCTTCCCTCTGGCTGAGCGGGCGCTTGGCCCTGACCCAGCTGGTCCACCTGTTCGACCTGCGGTGCAGTCGAGGCATCGGGATAGAAATACCGCATCGCGAAGTCCCAGCCCAAAATGAGCAGGCCCGAAAGCACGACGGCGAGCAATAGGTTTCGCTGGTTGTCCAAGATGTAATCCCGTGCGTCTGTTCGTTCTTCAAGTGTGTTATATAGGTATTACGGCACGGGATCATAGCCGTGCCCGCCCCAAGGGTGGCAGCGCATTAGCCGCTTAAGCGCCAGCCATCCACCCTTGATCGCACCATATTTGCCGAGCGCTTCCACCGCATATTCGGAGCAGGAGGGCGCATAGCGGCAAGTCGACGGCAGGATCCGGCTTGGGCCCCATTGCCAAAGGCGCGCGATGAAGATCAGGATGTGCTTCACTTGCGATCACCTTGCTGGAGATTCCCCGGGCGCGGGTGCCTCTTCCTTGGGCCCCGCGCGCGCCTTGGCGGGTCGCCCTTGCCAGCTGCAGCACGCACCAGCGCCTCATCAAGTTCGGCGGCAAGCTTGTCAAAGTCGCGCTCGATCCCGCCCTCGCGGCCGATCAGGACATGGTCGTGGTCGGGCAGGCCATGCTTGGGGAGCGCATCGCGGAGCAATTCGCGGAAACGGCGCTTCATGCGGTTGCGAACCACCGCATTGCCGATCCGTTTTGTTACGGTGATGCCAAAGCGCTTGCCTTTGCCCTGATTGGGGTTTGCCAGCAGTATGAATCCGGGCCGCGCCACGCGCAGGCCGCGGTTCGCCGCAAGAAAATCGGCGCGCTTGGTGAGGACGCGAATCATGATTGGCCGGGAAAAGCAACGGGTCCCCGAATGGGGACCCGCAAGGGCGACTGCCCGTCGCGCCTTATGGCGCGAAAGCCGAGCGCACGGATGTGCGCGCTGGCGCTTGAAGCCAGAAAATTATGCGCAGAGGTTCTTGCGGCCACGCTTGCGGCGAGCGCGCAGGACCTTGCGGCCACCCGGAGTCGCCTTGCGGGCGAAAAAGCCGTGACGGCGAGCACGCACGAGATTGCTGGGTTGGAAAGTCCGCTTCATATCGTCCTCGAAAATTTGGATGGTGCTTGCTGCACCAATAAAAAGGGCCGCCTTCCACGGCGACCGCCTGTATGGAGCGCGCGGTTAGTGGATGCTTGGGCCCGAGTCAAGCCGCGCGATCCATCCGCGCATATCCGCCGCCGTCAACCACAACGCCCGATCATGCGGCACCGAATTGGTCAAGGCGTAGAAATCCTCGGCGCGCTCCTGCGACATACCCATCTCGCGATAATAGTCGAGATAGAGCCGGTTTTCGGGCGCATCGAGAGCGAAATCGCCTGGCTCACGCCCATAGGTGTCGATCCAGGAATGGACCGCAAACTGCGCGCCATCCTCCAGACTACGCTCGGCCCCGGCCAGGAAAAGCTCGACCGCACCCGAACGCACAGACCCGCCAGCAGGCACATGTGTCGCAATCCCGGCGGCGTGGATCATCCGACCCAGGGCTAGATTGGCGATATCGTCGCGCGTGCCTGGCGCTTCGATCAATTCGAGCACTTCGACCCCCGGATTGTCGCGCAGCAGGGCCTGGAACTGACCGGGACTGAAGCGATCGGTCGCCCCCATCAACGCGGCGTGCTTCCCGTCGAGCACACGAAACGGTCCGTAATTCGAAGCACCTTGCAGCACATCGCGCGGTTCGAAAGCTTGCAGCTGGGGGCCAACAAGTCGTTCCGAACGCACTGCGATGTGCTGCCGGGTGACAGTAGGTTCGCTTATCCGAACCCAGCTTTGCGCAGCCTCGTCCCATTCCTCGACCCAGCTTTCGACCGCCACGACGCGCGCCGCCGACAGGCCTTGCGCGCTCGCAGGAAGGGGAATGGCGATCGCATGAGCCAGGGCAAGGAGCAGGATAACAAGGCTGCGCATGCGGCAATCCTGCTCCGCAACCCCCTGCCAAAGGGCAAAGCCATATGCTTTCAATCAAGTTGACGCCGATTTCCGGGTTTTAACTCGCTCTTTCCTCCAACATGCTGTAGTCTTTGAACAAACTGTGCATTCTTGTGCCGGAGAGCAGGGGTAATCATTGGTCGCGCTGGTTAAGACAGTGGCCTATCTCGGGCTAGAGGCGCGCAGCGTCGAGGTGCAATGCTCGGTTGCGCCGGGCTTGCCCAAGTTCAATATCGTTGGCCTGGCGGACAAGGCTGTCGGCGAGAGTAAGGAGAGGGTGCGTGCCGCACTCGCTGCGATGGGATTGGCGCTGCCGCCAAAGCGGATCACGGTCAATCTTTCGCCTGCTGACCTGCCCAAGGAAGGGTCGCATTACGATCTGCCGATCGCTTTGGCTCTGCTCGCCGCGATGGGCGTCACCGATACCGAACAACTGACCGAGTGGATCGCAGTGGGCGAGCTTGCGCTCGACGGTCGCATCGTCGCTTCACCCGGCGTGCTGCTGGCCGCGCTCCATGCCAGCGAAGTCGAACTGGGGCTGATCTGCCCGGCTAAGCAGGGGAGCGAAGCGAGATGGGCCAGCGGCGTGCCGGTGCTGGCCGCGCCCGATCTCGTCAGCCTGCTAAACCATCTCAAGGGCACGCAGCGCCTGCCCGATCCGCCGCGCGGCGAGGTTGAGCCGGCAGTGCCGGTGGCCGACCTCAAGCAGGTCAAGGGGCAAGAGACCGCCAAGCGCGCGCTGGAGATCGCCGCAGCGGGCGGTCACAATCTGCTGATGATCGGGCCGCCGGGTGCAGGCAAGAGCCTGCTGGCAAGCTGCCTGCCCGGGATCCTGCCCGAGCTGACACCAGCGGAAGCGCTGGAGGTCTCAATGGTCGCCTCGGTCGCGGGCACGCTCGAAGGCGGGCGGATCAGCCGCGCGCGTCCTTTCCGCGCGCCACACCATTCGGCCAGCATGGCGGCGCTGACCGGCGGCGGGCTGAAGGTAAAGCCGGGCGAAGTAAGCCTTGCGCATCTGGGCGTGCTGTTTCTCGACGAATTGCCCGAATTCCAGCGCCCCGTGCTCGATTCGCTGCGCCAGCCGATCGAGACCGGCAGCGTCGATGTCGCGCGCGCCAATGCGCATGTCACCTTCCCCGCGCGGGTCCAACTCATCGCGGCGATGAACCCTTGCCGCTGCGGGCATCTGGGCGATCCTGCTCTCGCCTGTAGCCGCGCGCCGCGCTGTGCGGCGGATTACCAGAGCAGGGTCAGCGGCCCGATGCTCGACCGGATCGACCTTCATGTCGAGGTCGATCCCGTCAGCGCGGCGGATATGGCGCTGCCACCGCCCGCCGAGGGGAGCGCGGAGGTCGCTGCGCGAGTGGCAAAGGCACGCTCGCTCCAGACGGCGCGTGCGGATGAGACCGGCGCGCGCAGCAATGCCGAGCTGAACGGCGATGCGCTGGAACGCTGGGCTGCTCCCGACGAGCCTGGGCAGAAGCTGTTGCTGCAAGCGGCCGACGCGATGCGGCTTTCGGCGCGCGGCTATACGCGGATGCTGCGCGTCGCGCGGACGATCGCCGATCTATCCGGCGCCGAGCGGGTTGGCCGAATTCATATCGCCGAAGCGCTCAGCTATCGCAGACAGGCCCCGCGGGCTTGACGGCTCGAATTGGGGTGGTGAGCGGACGTTGGTGGATCTACTGCTTAGGAGATGACTCTCCTCCAATTTGAGGAAGATGGTTCTGTGCAAACTCGTCGCACAACGGATTTGCTTGCAATTATTTGCTGTGAACGATGCACGAATGAAACTTTTAGGCGCGCACTATTGGAACTATAGATAGCGGTTGGCGGTTGCCGCCGCCGATTTTCAGCACAGCAAGGAAGAATCATATGGTGTGGGCTCGGTTGATTATTTGCGCCGCTTTGATGGCGGGGTCTTCGACTGCCACGTCAGCTGCATTTGCCTCATCGCCAAGTGGAGATGGTCAGATTACGGTGTCCATTTCTAGCCCTGCAACCGCACAAAGTAATGTAATGTTGCTCCGTCAGCCCCGTATTGTTGAGCCAGTTCGCGGTGCCTTGCCGATTGAGGCTATCCCGAAAGTACTGGCGCGATCGGGCGAGTCGCGGATCACTTGGGCGAGCTCATCTCTGACGATCAACTCTGAGGGGACGATAGAGGCTTGTGATCCTGTCGAAGCAAAGACAACCACTGGACTGAGCGTTCCCTTCGTTCCTGCAGACCCAGCCTTGGGTCTTGAAGTTTGTGATTTGCTGCGTGAACACGTGCGTTTCATACATGCCATTGATGAGGCAGGACGACCGACGGCAGCAATGGTTGGGGTTAAAATTCTGTTTGAGCAAGGCGATGCACGGCTGCCATCCATACCGCCACCGCTGCCGCCTCTGGGATTGAGCTTCACTCGAACGTCTGGCCAGGTTACTGACGCTACAGGCCGTTGGATCGGTAATACTTGGACGCACTCCCAGTATGCCATCAACCCACCGGATTGGGGTGCTGCGCTCACGGATCGGCGGAATTTGCCGTCAGCGGCAATGGTCGGCGTGCTGGTGGATCTTCGGCCGCATAACGGGAATAACCGAATTGAGAATTGCACAGTCGTGCGAACAAGCGGTGACGCCCGGCTCGATACAGCAACGTGCGACGCTCTCGCTGCCGCAGGTTTTGATCAGTCGCGCGTTCGCTATACTTCCGAATTTGGGACCGATCGTTTTCCGGTGAGAGTAGATTGGTCACGCGACCAGGCAACTATGACGACTCTGCCGTCCGTGGAGGTGCCCCACATGCCGGAGGATGTCGCGCTAACGGTGGAAGACGTACCCCCTGGCGTGCGACCGTCCGAGGAGTTGGTACAAATCAACTTGCAGCTTGCCAGCGACGGCGCGGCGTTGAGATGCGAAGTGATGCAGAGCAGCGGAGATGATGTCTGGGACGCGACGAGTTGTAGACTGGCGAAGGAACGGGCGCGTTTCACTTCACCGCTCGACTGGTTCGGGACACCCTCACCTGGGACCTATGCGTTGACAATAGACTGGCAGAAGATGGTGATTCGACCGCGCTGGTAAACAACTTTGCGAATGCAATGCAAGAACGGCTTTGGCCAGGAATGGATCGCTTGCTTACTGGCTGGAATTTGAGTCGGAACCGGACTTTCCAGCCCTACCCAGCAGCAGCCCGCTTCTTCGCTTCTTCGAGATCGACCACATCGCCGCGAGTAGGCATGGCGCCGGCATCTGCGCAGGTACCATCGGGGCGAATGCCGACATTCTCCTTGCGCGTAAGCCACAGGTCCTGATGGGTCAGGATCCGGCCATCGTGAGAAAGGATCGAGACTGGGCCGATCGGCAGGCGGTCACGCTCATCGACCAGCACGGGATCTTCCACCACGATTTCGCCGCTGTATTTCTGGCCCCATTGGCGTAGCGCCAGCATGGCAGGCAGCAAATCGAAGCCCTTTTCGGTCAAACGGTACTCGATCTTGCGCCGGTCATCAGCACAAGGTTCCCGTTTCAGGATGCCGTGTTCGACCAGTTTCGCCAATCGGCTTGAAAGAATATTACGCGCAATTCCCAGCTCGCTGAGGAATTCCTCGAAATGATGCACGCCGTTGAAGCTCGCCCGCAAGATCATGAACGACCATCGTTCGCCCATAACTTCAAGAGCTTGCGGCAGACCGCATTCGATCAGCTCGCGCAGTGGTTCTCTTAGATCGCCCATTTCAGTCCTTCCTCTGCAACCTATTTAGCGCAGCTTTCAACGACCCGCAAAAAGCTTTTAGGTTTCTGGTTGCAACTTAAAACCTAATCCAGTAGGTAGTGATTCGCAACTGGTTTCGATTCGAAACTAGGTTGACCGAAACGCCGAAAGGATAAGACCATGACCCTCTCCTTCCCCACGTCGCGGCGCCTGAGTGTCTTCGCTCTTGCGCTCATCTATTCAACACTCACCATCGGTGCAGTGGTTTCTCCCGGCGCTGCCCAGGCTCGGGATAACGGCCCATACTACATTGCAGAGCTCGCCGCCCCGGTGGACGACAACCGCACTGTTGCAGGTGGCGTCGCCTGGAGCTGCAAAGGCACCACTTGCTACGCTGGCAAGGGCAATTCGCGCCCGCTGCGGATCTGCCGCGGTATCCAGCGCGAGTTCGGCGAAGTGACGAGCTTCACCGCCCAGGGCAAGCAACTGCCGGAAGACAAACTGGCAGACTGCAACGGCGAATGAGCCTTCGTTTCCCCGCGTCCGGTCTGCTCTCCATGGCCGGGCGCCCCCTCAAACCTCCGGCGTTTTCGCCGGAGGTTTTTTCTTGCGTAGCGTAACCTCTTCCCGGAAGCTCAGGCGCCGATCAGACCGCGCGCGACGAGGTCGCGCTCCAGTTCATCGGCATCGTGGAAGTGATGCACCTGCCAGCCCAGCTTGCGCGCGGCAGCAATATTGGCCGCATTATCATCGATGAACAGCATCGAACCCGCATCATGCCCGAACCGGCGCTCGGCGAGCTGGAAGATTGCGGGATCGGGTTTGGCCAGCCTTTCCTGTCCTGACACGACGATGTCGCCAAAGTGATCGAGCACGGGCTGGGTCGGCCGGAATTCCTCCCAGAACTCCGCCCCGAAATTTGTAATCACGTAGAGCGGCATATCTGTCTGGGCCAAACGCTCGATCAACGCCGTCGTGCCGGGAACGGGCCCCGGGATCGTCTCCAGAAAGCGGCTGGCATAGGCATCTATCAGATGCGCGTGCTCAGGGAACTGTGCCTTGCGTTCCGGCACCATCTCGGCCAGCGGACGCCCTGCATCGTGCTGAAAGTGCCATTCCTCGGTCACGACATTGGCGCAGAACCAATCAAGCTCGGCCTCGTCGTCGATCAGCCGGGCGAAAAGATGCCGCAGGTCCCACTGGATGATGACCCGCCCGATGTCGAAAACAACGGCTTCCAATCGTCTGGTCATGCGATCACACGCGAAAAAGCCGCCTCACAAGGGGAGAGGCGGCTCAGCTTGAGGCGAAAATGGTAGGCTTCGAGAACCGGCTCGCAGCGCACTTTGATGCGCGTGAGAACCGGAAGCGCAGGAGACTGCCGTTTGCAGCCCAAGTTGGGCCGCCTGGCAGTCAACGCATTAACCCTGGCGGGCCTTGAATCGACGGTTGGTCTTGTTGATCACATAGGTCCGGCCGCGGCGACGAATCACGCGGCAATCGCGATGGCGGCCCTTCAGCGACTTGAGGCTGTTGCGAATCTTCATGGTTCTGCTCTTTAAATGCTGCGCGCCGGAGATCGGCCCCGGCGCGTTGAAATCAAGGCGCGCCGTTAGCCTGCGCGCCCTCCACGGTCAAGCCTAACCTCTGATCTCGGACAATTTGCGCTCCCATTGCAGGGCATGAGCGATAATCGTGTCGAGATCGGCATGTTGCGGCTGCCATGGCAAGGTAGCACGAATACGCGATGGATCGGAAATTAGCGAATCGGGGTCGCCCGCGCGGCGCCCCTCGATCCGGCGTTCGATAGTGCGGTTGGTCACACGGTCGACTGCATCGAGCACCTCAAGCACGGAGAAGCCCCGGCCGTAGCCGCAATTCATCGTCAGTGACCGTTCGGGCTGCGCAATCAGCGCTTCCAGCGCCAGCACATGCGCGGCAGCAAGATCGCTGACGTGGATATAATCGCGCACGCCGGTTCCATCGGGCGTGTCGTAATCGGTACCGAACACGCTTACGCTTTCACGCTTGCCCAGCGCGGCTTCCACCGCGACCTTGATCAGATGCGTCGCCCCGGCAGTCGATTGCCCGCTGCGCGCGTGCGGATCGGCGCCCGCGACATTGAAATAGCGCAGCGCACAGAAATTGAGCGGATGCGCAGCCGACACATCGGCCAGCATCTGCTCGGTCATCAGCTTCGACCAGCCATAGGGATTGATCGGTTTGCGCGGCGTATCCTCCGTCACCGGCGAGGTTTCGGGCATGCCATAGGTCGCTGCAGTGGAAGAGAAGATCATATGCGGGACGCCCGCCTTGACCGCCGCTTCGATCAGCGCGCGGCTCTTCACAGTGTTGTTGTGGTAGTATTTGAGCGGGTTCTCGACACTCTCCGGAACCACGATCGACCCTGCGAAATGCATGATCGCACCCGTGCCCTGGCCCATGCCTTGCTCCGCGAAGATGCGCGCCAACAGATCAGCATCCTCGATATCGCCTTCATACAGCGGCACATCTTCCGGCACCGCGAATTTGAAGCCGGTGGTGAGATTGTCGATCACGGCCACCGGCCAGCCGGCATCCTTCAGTGCCAATACGGCGTGGCTACCAATATAGCCGGCGCCGCCCGTCACCAGCACGGGAACTCTTCTGCTTTCGTTCATGACTTTTCCGCTAGCAATAAAGCAATTGGGAAAGAATGAAGAAATTCGGCCTACCCCCAAGCAATTTGGCGTAAAGTTCGCGCCGGCATCCCGCTGAAACCGGCTGGGAATGCCTGCAGGAAGGAAGACAAGATGAAAAGCTTTCGCACAATAGCCGTGTCGATCGCGGCCGCCGCGGCGCTGGCCGGTTGCACCTCCACACCCTCCACCGGGCCGATCCAGGTGACGCGCTTCCACGAGACTTCCGGGCTGAATGCCATCGGACAGGGTAGCGTCTTCGTCGATTCCGCGCCTTCGATTGATGGCGGCACGCTGGCCGATGCGCCCTACAAGGCGGCGGTCGCCCGCCAGCTCGCCCAGTTGGGCTATGTCGAAGCTGACCGGACCAGCGCAACTCTGATCGCGCAGGTCAAGGTCGAGCGCTACACAACCGGCACCGACTTGCCCAAACGTGGCCCCGTGAGCGTGGGCGTAGGCGGATCGACCGGCTCTTACGGATCGGGTGTCGGGCTCGGCATCGGGATCAATCTGGGCGGCAAGAAGAACCGCGAGAACCTGGGCACCGAGCTTTCAGTCATGCTGCGCGACAAGGCCAGTGGAAAGGCGGTGTGGGAAGGCCGCGCCGAAATGGAGGTTGCGCGCGGATCGGAACTTGCGGCAGAGGGGGCCGCAGCATCCATATTGGCCGATGCCCTGTTCCGGGATTTCCCCGGCGGCAATGGCGAAACGGTCGAAGTCGAGGTTTCCCAGTGAATGATATCGTGATTGATGCCGGGTTCGATTCCGGCAATATCGAAGTTCTGAATGTTGCAGGCAATACGGCGTCGCTCGCCATTCCGCGCGACCACAATTCCGAATTCGCCCAATGGTTCCATTTCCGCGTGACCTGCCAGGCGGGCGAGCCGCTTGAGCTCAAGCTCACCGGGCTCAACAAGTCGGCCTATCCGGGCGGCTGGCCGGGATACGACGCCTGCGTATCGGAAGACCGCGAATATTGGGCGCGCGCTTCCAGCAGCTTTGACGAAGGCGAGGCCGATGGCACGCTGACGATCAGCTACACGCCTGCAGGCAATGTCGCATGGTTCGCCTATTTCGCGCCCTATTCGATGGAGCGGCATCACGATCTGGTGTCCGAAGCCGCCGCCGCCGAGGGCGTGGATTTGCTGCGCCTCGGCACCACGCTCGACGGGCAGCCGCTCGATTGCCTCGAGATGGGCGAAGGCGAGGTGCAGGTCTGGCTCACCGCGCGCCAGCATCCGGGCGAAACGCAGGCCGAATGGTGGATGGAGGGTGCGCTCGAATGCCTGACCGATCCCGCGGATCCGGTCGCGCGTGCGCTGCGCAAACGCTGCCGCCTGCACATCGTGCCCAATTGCAATCCTGACGGTTCGCGCCGCGGGCACCTGCGCACCAACGCAGTGGGCACCAATCTCAATCGTGAATGGGAGACGCCCAGCGCCGAGAAGTCCCCCGAAGTGCTGGCGATCCGCAACCATATGGACGCGACCGGAGTCGGTTTCGCGATGGATGTCCATGGCGATGAAGCGATCCCCGCTGTGTTCCTCGCCGGTTACGAAGGCATCCCCGACCTGACCGACGAGCATTACGCCGGCTTCACGCGCTATTCCGCGATCCTCGACCGGCGCACGCCCGATTTCCAGACGAAGCTCGGCTATCCCAAATCCGCCGCCGGCAAGGCCAATATGACCATGGCGACGACGCAGATCGCGCACCGTTTCGGCTGCACGGCGATGACGCTGGAAATGCCCTACAAGGATCTGGCCGACGCGCCCGAGCCCGAACAGGGCTGGAGCCCGGAACGCTGCAAGCTGCTGGGCCGCGATTGCCTCGCCGCACTGCTGGAATGGCTTGAGGCGGCTGAGGGCTGAACCGAGCCGGATTTCGGGAACCGTCTCTCATTCGTCATTCCCGCGGAGGCGGGAACCCAGCGAGATAAACACCCTACCGTCATTGCGAGGCGCGTAAGCGACGAAGCAATCCAGCGGGTCAGACGGTGCAATTTGGGTTCGCGCAGAGAACGCAGAGATGCGGAGTGCGCTGAGGGAGGCTTAACTCAGGCAAGACCCTTCAGGCCCTTGCGGGAGCAATTAAGTGCACTGTCACCGTAATTCACCAGCCACGATCGCGGTGAATATGTAAACCTTGAGGATCGCAGCATCCACAGCAACACGGTCGAAGGCTATTTCAGCATCATCAAACGCGGCATGAAGGGCGTTTATCAGCACTGCGGCGAGGGCCACCTTCACCGCTATCTGGCAGAGTTCGAGTTCCGGTATAACAATCGCGTTGCGCTGGGTTTCAATGGCACCGACCGCGCAAGCCATGCACTGAGTGGCATCGCTGGGAAACGCCTCACCTATCGGTCAGCTAACGCATAGGCCGAAAAAAAATATAGAGATTCAACCTCAACAACTTACGTTCGATTTTCGTCAAAGGCGCGGGAAATATTGACTTTTGGAGATTCTCTGCCTATCTTTTAACCAATTC